>NZ_RCWF01000001.1:0-300000 GCF_003667345.1 Poseidonibacter antarcticus | reverse complement strand
CTTTAGATAATATTTAAGCTTTATTTTTAAGGATATATATGAGTACAGTACGATTTAGTAGGTTTGGATTTATTTTAGCAGCGGTTGGTTCGGCTGTTGGTTTAGGTAATATTTGGAAGTTTCCTTATGTTACAGGAGAATATGGTGGTGGTGCATTTGTTTTAGTATATTTAATAACTGCTTTGTTTATTGGGATATTTGTATTAATTGCAGAGCTTTTAATTGGGAAATTAGGTCAAAGCGATGCTGTTAGTATGTTTGAAAATTTAGCAACTAAGAAAAAAAATCTTTGGAAATATGCTGGTTTTATGGTAATCGTTCCTTTGATTATTCTATCTTATTATTCTGTTGTAATTGGTTGGATTTTTCATTATATTGTAGTTTCTTTTCAATCTTTACCTTCAAATATTGAAGAATCAAAAAATATCTTTATGACATTACTAACATCAGATTTACAAACTCAATTTATGTATCATACAATTGTATTTGTATTAGTTACTTCTATTATTTTAAATGGGGTAAAGGATGGAATTGAAAGAATCAATAAGATTTTAATGCCTTTATTAGCATTGATTTTATCAATTCTTTTTATATATTCTCTTTCTGTTGAAAGTTTTTCAAAAGCTGTAACTTTTATGTTTAATCCTGATTTTACGAAGTTAAGTTCAGAAGCAATTATTGTAGCTATTGGGCAAGCTTTTTATACTTTATCTTTAGGTATGGGTATTATTATCACATATGCAGCATCACTTCCTAAGCATGTTAATATTGTAAAATCATCATTAATAATCGCAGTTATTGATACCTTAGTTGCAATTATCGCTGGTCTTATTATCTTTACATTATTATTTGATAAAGGTGCTGAGTCTACAAAAGGAGCAGGGCTTGTATTTATTTCTCTTCCATCTGTATTTTATGAGTTTGGAAGTATTGGTACATTTCTAGCTATTTTATTTTTTATAGCTATTGCTTTTGCTGGTATCACATCTGCTATTTCAATGTTAGAACCAATGGTTTCTTTTTTCGTAAATAGATTTAATTATACAAGATTAAAAGCTGCACTTATTTGTAGTCTTTTCTTTTATATATTAGGTATTGCAGCATTATTATCAAATATTACTGATTATTCACCTATGTTAATGATAGGAAGTAAAAATCTATTTGATTGGTTAGATTTTGTAGCTTCTACTGTTTTAGTTCCTTTAGGAGGAATTTTAGTAGTTGTATTTGTAGGTCACTTTATGGATGAAAATAAAATCAATGCTGAGTTAATACCTTTATTAGGTAAAACTATTACAAAAGTATGGTTCTTTATGGTTAGATATATTATTCCTATTGCACTTATTTTAGTAATTTTGAATGAGACGGGAATATTTAAATTTTAAATAAAGAGAAATATCCTCAGTCTTTTTAGACTGAAGATATTTTAATTTATTTTTTTACTATCGGTATTTTTTAATTTCACCAGATTCAACTCTTGCTAGGAAAGATTTTAACTCTGCTTTAACAATAGGCATTAAATAATATAGCCCAATTATATTAAATATAGACATTGCAAATAATGCAGCATCAGAGAAGTCAATAACAGCTCCAAAACTAATACTTGCACCAATAACTACGAATATACAAAATAAAGCTTTATAAACAAGTTCAGTAATTTTTGTTTTACCAAAAAGATAAGTCCATGCTTTTAAACCATAATACGACCATGAAATCATAGTAGAGAATGCAAACATAATTACAGCAATTGCTAATAAGTATTCAAAAATAGAAGCAGTTTCAGTAAATGCAGCAGCTGTTAATTTTACTCCACTTAATTCACCTGTATTCATTCCTGAAATAGTAATAACTAAAGCAGTAATAGTACAAATTACAACTGTATCAATAAATGGTTCGAGTAATGAAACTAAACCTTCTGTAATTGGTTCTTTTGTTTTTACCGCTGAATGGGCAATAGCTGCTGATCCAACACCAGCTTCATTTGAAAATGTAGCTCTTTTTAAACCTTGAATTAATGCTCCAATAAAACCACCAGCAACACCAGCACCTGTAAATGCTCCAACAAAAATTTGCTCAAAAGCATTTCCTATTTGATCATAATGTGCTGCTAAAACAATAATTGCCATTCCTATGTATAAAGCTGCCATAAAAGGAACAAGTTTAGAAGTAACTGTAGCAATTGCAGGCATTCCACCTATAATAACCGATGCAACTAAAACAGCCATAACAACACCTGTAATCCAACCATACCCAGCATCTAATCCAAATGTTTGAACAATCATTGCATTAGCTTGATTTCCTTGGAACATATTACCAGCACCAAGTGTTGCAAATATTGTCATAATAGCAAAACCAACTGCTAAAATTCTACCAATTCTTGGACTTCCTTTTTCTTTAAATGCTTTTGTTAAATAATGCATTGGACCACCTGATACTGTTCCATCTGCATGTTCATTTCTATATTTTACACCCAAAGTACACTCTGTGAATTTTGAAGCCATTCCAAATAAACCACAAACAATCATCCAAAAAGTTGCCCCTGGTCCACCAATTGCTAATGCAACACCAACCCCTGCAATATTACCAAGACCTACAGTACCTGACAATGCAGTCGTAAGTGCTTGGAAATGTGAAACTTCACCTTTTTCTTTTACATCAGGATTTGTAAACTTTCCTGATACTATATCTATAGATAATTTGATTTGTTTAAATTGAATAAAACCAAAATAAAATGTAAAGACAATAGCTGCTACAAATAGCCAACCTACAATTAAGGGAAATGTTACACCATCTTCGATTTTTACACCATAAAAAATGGTATTTGCAAACCAACCTAAGTAATTACTGAAAAATTGATCAACTTTTTGATCAAATCCCACGAGTTCTTCAGCAAACATTATACTTGGTGAGCATAATAATACTATGTAAAATAGTATTTTTTTTAATACTTTCATTCTAGACCTTTCTAGCTAGTTTAATAGTTATAACTATTATTTAAGTAAATAAGTTCAATAGTTAGCTTATATTGTAACTTATAACTTGACAGAATAAGTATAAAATAGTGTAAATAATATGCAATTTTTTGGATACTTATGTATTTTATATATAAAATCTGTTCATTAATTATTAGTTATTAACAAATTTGTTAAATTTTAGTGATAAAATTACTCTTTTGATAATTTAATTACATTAAGCAAAATTCACTTTTTATTAATATGAAATGTACTATTATATGTAAAATAAGATTCTCAAGGATAAATCATTTCAGTAGCTAAAGAGATAAAAAAAAACTCTATAATTGAAAACTCACTAAAACTATTTTCTACAAAAGGTTTTTATAATACTACAATTCCAGATATTGCAAAAGCAATGAAAATGAGTGTTGGAAATATGTATAATTATTTTTCTTCTAAAGAAGAACTTGCTAAATATGCTATTAAATATTCTACAAATGTTTTAGCTAAAGAGTTAAGAAATGTAAATGAGATGGAAATAACTTCAAAAGAAAAAATATATTTATTTACTAGAAGATACTTACAAAATGTTACTAAATCACCTGAGGTAGTTGAATACTTTTTAAGAGTATACTTATCTAATAGAGAAGTATTTAATCAAGGTTGTGAAGGTTTTATTTGTGTAGGAGAATTTGTAACAGAAGTTATGATTCTTTTAGATGAAGGTGCTCAAAATAAAGAGTTTAGAGAACAAGACTTTTTCCCTGCTTTTGCAATGATTATGGGTTGTCTTGGTGGATTTGCTTTTTTAAGTGGTGAAAAAGTACTAGAAAAAGAGTTACTTTTTTATTCAGATGCTGTTGCTGATAATATATATCGAGCATTAAAGTATGACGAATAAGCAAAAACCTACAATTGTATGGTTTCAAGCTATTACTTGTAATGGTAATACTCACTCACTCTTAAGTGCAAATTCTGCAAGATTAGAACTGTTTTTAAATAGTTTTGATCTTATCTATCATCCTTCTTTAACTGTTGATAAAACACTTGAAGATATTTTAAATCAAAAAGAAAAAATTGATTATTTATTAGTTGAGGGTGCTATTTCTTCAAATAAAGATATATTTGCACTTAAAAACAGTACAACTAATGACTTATTAAATAAACTTGCATTAAAAGCAAATTATATTATTGCAGTTGGTTCTTGTGCTTGTTATGGTGGTATTCATAAAAAATTTGAAGAAGATAAAACTATTTCTGGAATCAAAGAAAATATAAATGAAAAGATATTAAAAAACTTAAAACACGAAATTATAAATCTAAATGGCTGTCCTGTTCATCCAGAATGGATACTTCAAACTCTTTTTACCCTAAAAGCTTATGGAAAAATATCTTTAGATAAAGAAAAAAGACCTATTGAATTATATAGTACTTTAGCACATCACGGATGTACTAGAAATGAATACTTTGAATGGAAAATAGAAGGCTCTTTTGGAGAAAAAGAGGGTTGCTTATTTTATGAGCAAGGATGTCGAGGTCCTATGACACATAGTTCATGTAATAAAATATTATGGAATGATATTAGCTCAAAAACAAGAGTAGGGATGCCATGTATTGGCTGTACTGAAAATGACTTTCCAAGAAATGATATGCTAGAAACTAAGAAGAATATTGGAATACCTCAAGATGTACCTTTAGGTATTTCAAAACGTGCATATTTATCACTTACAGGAATTGCAAAAACTTTTAAAATAGATAGATTAAATAAAAAGCTAATGGAATAAATATGAAAACAATTGATTTAGTTGAAAGAATTGAAGGCGAAGCAAAGTTATCGTGTTCTTGGAAAAATGGTGTTATTTGTGATGCTTCAATAGATTTTTTAAACTTTAGAGGTTTTGAATATATTTTAAAAGGAAAATCACCACTTGATGCACTTGTATATACTCCAAGAATTTGTGGTATTTGCGGACAAGCTCATTTAAAAGCTAGTGTTGAAGCTTTGGAAGATATTTATAAAAATTTAAATGAACCTTTGACTTTAACTCCTAAATCTTTATTATTAAGAGAAATAGGTCTTAATATTGAAATTATTGATTCTCATATAAAATGGTTCTATATGTTTATTATGCCAGATATTGTAAAACTGCAAAATTCTGATTTAGGAATTTATACACCGCTTAAAGGAAGCAGATGGTTAGAAGCTTCAAAAACTGCAAGTGAAACTATAAAAGGTTTAGCACTTATTGGTGGACAATGGCCTCATACTTCATATATGATTCCAGGTGGTGTTATGAGTGATCCAACATTATTGGAACTCACTTCAATTCAAAACTATATGGATTATGCGATTAGATTTTTTGAAAACTCTATAAGTGGAGTTGATTTTGATACATATTTATCTTTTTCAAATATCAAAGATTTAGATTTATTAAAAGGTGATTTAGAATATTTTAAAAATATTGCAATAACTAATTCTTTACAAAAATTAGGAACTTCTCACGATAGATTTATTTCATTAGCTTCCTCTTCATTATTTGATGAAGGAATAATTAGACAAAGAACCGCATATAAAATTGATTTAGGAAAAATAAAAGAGAGCAGTGAACATACCTTTAGCTTAAATAAAGAAGAGAATAACTCTTCAAAAACAACTTGGTCTAAAAGTGTAAGTTATAATAATTCTTTTTTTGAAACAGGACCTTTATCACGTGCTTTAATTTCTAAAGAGTCAAATAGAAAGTTTATAAAAGAATTACACAAGCAGTACAATGACTCTGCAATGGTTCGGGTTCTAGCAAGAATGGATGAATTAGCCCATTTATTAGAAAGTACTAAAAATCTTATTTCAAAAGTAGATATATCAGAAGAGTCTTTTATAAAACCAAAATACTCATTAAAAGATATTGAAAATGGACAAGGAAAAGCGGTAGTAGAAGCATGTCGTGGTTCTTTATATCATAATGTAATAATTCAAAATGGAAAAATAAAAAACTACGATGTGATTACCCCAACAGTTTGGAATCTAGGACCTAAAAATAAAAATGAAAATGGCGTAGCACAAGAAGCAATTATTGGTTCACCAAATATTGAAATAGCCAAAATAATATTGAGAAGCTTTGATGTTTGCTCTGTTTGTACAACACATTAGTTTGAATCTAAGTTATTAATTATTAAACATAATTGTATATAAAAGTAACATTATGAAAAAAAATTAAATAAAATTTAATTCCGATAATTACTATTATTAATTATATATAAATGAATACTTATTCATTATAAACACCAAACTTTGGTACTCCTTAAAAAATAAAATTATACATATACTTAAAAAGCTATGTTTATGCTATGAATGACCGTTCATCTTTTAAGTGTTAGTTAAGTCTATACTTGATAATTTGCTTTTAGTAAATGAACATTCATTTTTTAAAGGAGAGTTATATATGATTGATTCTGCAGAAATGGTAAAAAAAGTTTTTACCCAAAAATCAGGAAGAATAGAGACAAATAAGGGTGAAGCTTTTTACAATACCTTATTTAATCAAGCAAAGTCACGTTTAAAAACTTTAAGAGCACAAGAACCTCTTAAAGAAATAGATTTAATAGATATAATTGATAGTGAAGGTATAAACAGAAGAGATTTTATGAAGTGGGTTAGTGCAACAACTGCAACACTTATGTTACCTCCAATGTTTGCTCCTTTAGTTGCAGAAGCTACTGAACTTATGAATAGAGTTCCTGTAATTTGGATTGAGTTACAAGATTGTGCAGGAAATTCAGAAGCACTTTTAAGAAGTGCAGCTCCTACTGTTGATGATTTATTATTTGATGTATTAAGTTTAGAGTATCAAGAAACTCTTCAAGCAGCAGCAGGTCATGATGCTGATAAGCAACTAGAAGAAGCAGTTGAACACTTCAAAGGTCAATATTTATTATTTGTGGAGGGTGCTATTCCTATGGCTAATAATGGTCAATTTGGAACAATTGGTGCAAGTGGTGAAACTTTCCATGATCATTTAATTAGAATGGCAAATGATTCAGCTGCTGTTGTAGCTGTTGGTACTTGTGCAACATTTGGTGGAATTCCAGCAGCTGCACCTAATCCAACTGGTGCTGTTGGTGTTATGGATTTAGTAAAAGGTAAACCAATTGTAAATATTCCTGCCTGTCCTGCAAATCCTGCAAATATGGTTGGTGTAATTTTACATTATGTTTTAACTGGTCAAATTCCAGAATTAGATTCACTTCTAAGACCAAAATTCGCATTTGGTTATAGAATCCATGATAACTGTGAAAGACGAGCACACTTTGATGCTGGTGAATTCGTAGAAGAATGGGGTGATGAAGGTGCTAAAAACAACTTCTGTTTATATAAAGTAGGATGTAAAGGTCCTATGACTTTCAATAACTGTTCAATTGTTCGTTATAACGAAGGTACAAACTGGCCTATTGGTGTAGGACGTGGTTGTATTGGATGTTCTGAACCTGATTTCTGGGATAAATATGCTTATGAGCGACCAATGGCTGATGCAAATATCAAAGCACCAACAGGTGGAGTTGAAAAAACTGTAGATGAATTTGGTTTAGGATTATTAACAGCAACAACTGTTGGTATTGGTGTTCATGCAATTGCAAGTGCAGTTGCTGGTAAAAAATCAGATGAGGGAGAAGAATAAAAATGGCAAAAAAACACTTAGTAATTGATCCAATTACGAGAATTGAAGGACATCTTAGAGTTGAAGCTATAATTGATGAAAACAATGTTGTAACTGATGCTTATACTTCTTCTACAATGTTTAGAGGTATTGAAGAAATTTTAAAAGGAAGAGATCCTAGAGATTGTGGACTTCTTGCTATGAGAATTTGTGGTGTTTGTACAGGTACACATTATCAAAGAAGTATTGAAGCTGTTGAACACGCTTTTAATGTAACAATTCCAAAAAATGCAAGACTTGTTAGAAACTTAGTTCAAGGTGCATTATATTTACACGATCATATCGTTCACTTTTATCACTTACATGCACTTGATTGGGTTGATATCACAGAAGCACTTAAAGCAGATCCAAAAGCTACAGTTAAAGAAGCTCATAAATGGGCTGGACTTTCAGGACATCAACCTTGGAATGCAAGCGAAACTGTTTATGCAGAAGTACAACAAAGAGTTACAAGATATGTAAAACAAGGAAGACTTGGGATTTTTGGAAATGCTTACTGGGGTTCAAAAGGTTTTAAACTTACTCCTGAACAAAACTTAATTGGTTTATCTCACTATTTAGATGCCCTAGAAGTTCAAAGAGAACTTGGGAAAATGATGGCAATCTTTGGTGGAAAAAATCCACATCCTCAATCATTTGTTGTAGGTGGTGTAACTTGTGTTCAAGATATTAAAAATCCTGCAAGAATTGCTGAATTTAAACAACTTCTTAAAAAAGCTACAAAATTTTGTAAAGAATCATATTTACCAGATGTTTATATGGCTGGAACTATGTATGCAGATGAAGCACTAGAAGGAATTGGTGGTGGTTTAGGAAACTTTATGGCTTATGGTGGTTTTAGAACTGATGACTTACCTATGTATAAAGGTTCTATGTTATTCCCATCAGGAATTGTAAAAAATAAAGATCTATCAAAAGTTTTTGAAATAGACCAAACAAAAATTACAGAAGATGTTACGCATTCATGGTATGAAGGTAAAACAAACTTACATCCTTATGATGGTGAAACAAAACCTAACTATACAGGTTTTGGTAAAAAAGAAGACAATATTGCTTATTTAGATACAGAAAATAAATATTCTTGGATTAAATCTCCACTTTATGATGATGAAAGAATGGAAGTTGGACCACTTGCAAGAATGATTGTTGGTGTTGCAAAAGGTGATGAAAGAATTACTAAATATGTAACAAGATTCTTAAAACAAGGGAATTTACCAATAAAAGTATTATTTTCAACAGTTGGAAGAACAGCAGCACGTGCAATTGAGTCTGAAATTATGGCTGATATTATGATGGAATGGTGTGATGAATTAGCTTCAAATACTGCAAATGGTGATTTATCAACTTGGACAGAATTTGACTTTGATTCACTTTCAGCTGATGCTCAAGGTTTTGGTATGGAAGAAGCTCCAAGAGGTGGTTTAGGTCACTGGATTAAAATAAAAGACGGAAAAGTAGCTAATTATCAAGCTGTTGTTCCCTCAACTTGGAATGCAGCTCCTAGAGATTACAAAGGTAGACTTGGTGCTTATGAATCATCTTTAATTGGTACAAAAGTAGCAAATCCTGATCAACCACTTGAAATTTTAAGAACTGTACATAGTTTTGATCCTTGTATTGCTTGTGCTGTTCATATTATTGATACAAATGGAAAAGAATTAGGGGTTTATAAAGTAGACCCAATTGGAGGAACTAGCCGTGCCTAAATTAAAAAAGGTTGAGAGAATGACGGCTACTATGAGAATAATGCATTGGACTAATGCATTATGTATGATAGTAGCTGTTGCAACCGGTTTATATATAGGACATCCTTATTATCAAACATTTATTGCAGATCCTGCTGTTGATAAGTATGTTATGGCTTGGAATAGATGGGGACATTTAATTGTTGCTATTATTTTTGATGTTACATCTATTTTAATTGGCTATTTATATTTTTTCTCAAGATTTGAAAAATCTTATAAAAAATTAATTCCTAATAAGAAAAATATAGTAGAATTTTTTGAAGTATTTTTTAATTTAATTACATTTAATAGAAGAAAGAAATTTGATTCAACTCATAATGATTCTTTTAATATTGTATATTTTACAATTTTTCACTTATTACTTGTATTTATGCTTTTTTCTGGTTTACAATTATATGTACATGGTTTAGCTTCAGGTGAAAGTTCAATTGGAACATGGTGGCCTGCTATGCTTCATCTTACAACTGATTGGACACTAAGTGTATTTGGTGGAAATATGGGGGTTAGAATAGCCCATCATACTTCTATGTATTTTATTATTGCATGGGTTATGTGTCATATTTATTATCAAATATGGAGAACTATTTATTGGCAAGAAGGTGATATTGCAATTGTTGTTGGTGGTAGTAAATTTGTAAAAGATAAAGAAGAAGAAAAATAAATATCTTGATTGAAGCTTTAAAGCTTCAATCAATTAGGAGGAAAGTATGAAAAAAAGTATTGTAATTGGTGTAGGGAATATGCTTTTTAAAGATGAAGGTATTGGTATTTATGCTTCAGAGTTTATAAAACAAAATTATAGTTTAGATGGAGATATTGAAATTATAGATGGTGGAACATTAGGGTTTAAACTAATGACATACTTCCAAGATTATGAAAATGTTATTATTTTAGATACTGTGTCTATTGAAGATAAAGCAGGAGAAATATATAGACTTCCTTCTGATGTACTCCTTGGTTTAGGAAGTTATCGAAAAACTGCACATGAAGTTGAAATAGTTGAAATGCTAGAAATCGTATCTGCTCTAAATTCCCATGCAGATGTTACAATTTTAGGAATAGTTCCTCAAGATATAATGAGTGTTGAAATTGGTTTAACAAAAATTATGGAAGACAAATTTGAAGAGTTTATAGCTCATGCAATAAAAGAAATACAATCATTAGATGTAAAAGTTACAAAAGTTGATAATATAGCAATACCTGATATAGTAAAAAGTATGATAGGTAGTTATAATGGTGAACATTTAACAAGAATTCCAAATGAAGAAGATATTAGACATGCAATTAATTTATAAAATAGAGTTTAACTCAACAAATGGATATTTTAAGAAAATCATAGAAAAATTGATTAAAATATCTAATATCGATGCAATATGTAAGCAATATAGAGGTTTTATATTACTTACTTTTAATGCAAAAGCAGAAGAAATAGAAAATTTCTTTTTTATTTTAGAAAAGAAACTTCCTCTTTCTATATTTATTGGAAAATCTTATGTGATTGAAAAATTTGATGATTCAATTGAAGAACTAGAAGAAAAAGATGTAAAACAAAATCTTTCTTTACTTACAAATGATGCTATAAAAAATATTATTGATACAAATGATATAGATTTTTTAAATGATATTGTAAGTATTTCAAGAGGTGAAGTTTCAAGATTTGAAACACATAATGGTTTAAAAAACATATTCTTACCAAATAAGGATATAAGAGAAGATTTTGAGAAAAAGGGATATGAAGTAAAACTTTTAATAACAAATATTAATAAGTTAAGTGAAATATTTGATGTAAGTAATAAAGATTTACAACTTATTTGTTCTATTGAAAGACCTTTGGTAAAACTAAAATTTAAGATTTTAAAAAATGCTAAAAAAGAGTTTTCTTCTACAAACTTTATTTATGCAAAAATTCCTGATGATAAGGAAACTGTTCTTTTTGCTAATGCTTTAAAACAAAAAGATATTAACTATGTATTGTATATAAATGATGAGGTATATCAAGATGGTTTAAAAATTACATATTTTAATGATAAAAATATAATAATCCGTGGAGATAAGGGCTTATTCCCTAAGTTTGATTATACGGCAAATAAAAAATATAATTCATCAAAAGAGTATTTTGATGATAATGGTGGAGTTTATAAAGCCGTTCTTGCTCAATATGCAAAAAGATTAATGCCAACTGTAGGAGTATATTTTTCTTTAAAAAGTAATAGTAGTTCAATTGCGATTAATATGCCAGGAAAAGGTGTTCGTGATGTTATTTTAATTCCAAATATGCATAATAACGTAAAACATTGTATGGAAGAGATTTCAGAAATTGATGAGCATTGTGAACGATTGATTACAAACTATACAAAAAAATTTGCAAGTTATTTAAAAGAAGATGTTTCAGATGATACAAATGGTTTTGAATCAATTTTAAATATGTGTGCAAAAGTTCTAGGTCTTAATAATGCAAAAGAGTTTGAAGATAAAGCTTTAAGTGTAAATGTAAAAAGTGGAATCCAAATTGATATGAAATTAGTTAGTATTGATGATGTTAATTATTTAGATCATAGAAAAATAATTCAATCTATAATGTCATATAAAATGGCAGATGTAGATACGGGAACATTATGTTACTCTTTTTATGAAAGTTTAAGTGAATTTATTTGTAATTACGCAAATGAAATAGGAAAAGAGACAAAAGCAAAAGATGTTGTACTTTGTGGAGATATGATAGGAAATTCTATTTTATTAACAAAAGTTAATAAAACACTTTCAAAAAATTATAATTTATTAATTCCAAAAGAGTATCCACTAGATTATTAAAATTGCTTATACTATAATATGAATCCTAAAGGATTAAATTAAATGTATAAAGATATTTATTTTATTACAAATGAAAAAGATGAAAATATTCTTAATGAAATTTATGAGAATATAAAAGAAAAATATAAAGGTGAAATATTAGTATTTTCACCTAATGAGATATTTACAAATACTGTAAAAATAAAAGATACTCTTTTTCTTTTATATTTAGATGATAAAAATATTAAAACTTTTTTCCAAAATCATCTAAATACAAATATTTCAATTGCAATCTTACCAAATGAAAATTGTTCAAATAGTATAAAAAATTATGCTATTTCAAAAGATTTAAATGAAGCTATTGAAGATGCTTTTAATTTAGAGCTTTTAAGTAAAATTGATTTATTAAAATGTAATGATTATATTGCTTTAAATCGTATTTCTATTGGTGATATGCATGGAATGAATAGATTTAATTATAATGAAAATAGTAGACTTGAAAAAATCAGAATATTTTTTAATAATCTTAGAAATATTAGATTTAAAAGTTATACTCTAACTACTTCAAAAGAAAACTCAATACAAACAGCAGCTTCTGGAATTACGATACTTGAACATTCTTCCATTACAAATCAAGAATCAGCAATACGAGATGAATTATCTATTCATGATGGAAAGTTAAATGCTTATATTCTTGCTCCTACTTCATTGATTTCTTATGTTGTGTACTTATTAGCAATCTTTTTTTATCAAAAAATTTCATTAATTTCTTTACCCAAGAGTTTGGGTTTTATAAAAGCTTCAAGTCTTACAATTTCTTCAAAAGAAATATTAGATTATAAGATTGATGATATGGATGTATATCAATCATCAAATATTAAAGTTGAAGTTTTACAAGACTCTTTAAATATTCATTTAGGTAGAAACTTACTAAAAATTGTAAAAAATGATGGAAATCAAATAGAAGAAAAAGATGTAATAAAAGTAAATTCATTACCAAAGTCTGAAGTAAGTAGTATTTTAATTGGAGGTAAATTACCTTTATTCAAAAAAGCAAGTGATGATGATTTTAAAGAATTATTAGGAAGTTTAAGAGATTCAGCTAATTTTTCTTATACATATTTGATTTTAATGATTTTAAGTACACTTCTTGCAACTACAGGACTTTTTGCAAACTCTTCACCTGTAATTATAGGGGCTATGATATTAGCACCTTTAATGGCTCCTATTATTTCTTTATCAATGGGAGTTGTTCGTGCTGATACATTTTTGTTAGCAAACAGTGCAAGAACATTAGTTTTTGGTGTTTTTATGGCTTTATTATTTTCTAGTTTATATACTTTTTTTATACCACTAGAGCAAATAACATCCCAAATGCAAGGAAGATTAAATCCTAATTTATTAGATTTGATGGTTGCAGTTTTTTCAGGAATTGCAGGTGCTTATGCTACTTCAAAAGAAGAAGTTGCCAAATCTTTAGCTGGTGTTGCAATTGCAGTTGCATTAGTTCCACCTTTAAGTGTTACAGGAATTGGTATAGGTCTTGGAAATATTGAAGTAATTTATGGTTCTTTTTTACTTTTTATTACAAACCTAGTAGGAATTACTCTTAGTGCTGCTTTAACTTTTATAGTTTTAGGTTTTGCACCTGTAAAAAGAGCCAAAAAAGGAATTTTTTATACATCTATTTTAATGCTACTTATTACAATACCTTTATACTTTTCATTTATGCAAGTTGTTGAAAAAAATGATTATTTCAATAAATTGAATAGTATTAAATCTATGGTTTTAAATAATGAAAAAATAGAATTAAATATTCATACAATAGAAAATAAAGAAAATAAAATTTTTATTAATATAGAAGTTATTTCTAATAATCAATTGTCTTTAGATAAATATAAGATAATAAAAAAAAAGTTAGAAAAAACAGTTGATAAAAAAATAGTTTTAAAAATTATTCCAATAATAGAAATGGATTAGGAAAATATTATGAACAAAACATCAGAAAAAGTGAATTTAAGAAAAGCTTTAATTCAACAACAAAATGAAATAAATGATTATACTATATATATGACTTTAGCTTCTTATCAAGATGATCAGAATAATAAAATAGTTTTTGAAAAAATTGCTAAAGAAGAAAAAGTACATTATAATTTTTGGTTAAAAATTACAGAACAAGAAATACAAGCTCAGAAGCTTGTTGTTTGGTGGTTTATTCTTCTTGTTAAAGTTTTAGGAACTTCTTTTGCATTAAAATCTTTAGAAAAAAGAGAAGAGGGTGCAGAAGAATTTTATAAAGAGCTTTTTGAAATATATCCAGAATCAAGAGAAATATACAAACAAGAATCAGAGCATGAACTTGAACTAATAGAAATGTTAAAGGATAAGAAGCTTGTATATGCCGGGGCTATAGTTTTGGGTATGAACGATGCTTTAGTAGAATTAACAGGAACATTAAGTGGAATTGCCTTAGCTTTTGATAAAAGTATAGTTGTTGGATTTACAGGTTTGATTATGGGAATAGCAGCATCTTTATCAATGGCTGGTTCAGCATATTTTGAAGCAAAAGAAAATCCATCTCAAATTATTAAACCTATTATATACTCTCTTTATACAGGAGTTTCATATATTTTAACAACAGCTATTTTAGTTGCTCCATTTTTTATTTTTGAAACAATGGCTTATTCTTTGATAATGATGTTTATTTGTGCATTTTTAGCCATTATTTCATATAATTTTTATATTAGTGTTGCAAAAGATTTAAACTTTACTACAAGAGTTTTACAAATGTCAATGATTACTTTTGGAGTAGCTATAATTTCATTTTTAATAGGTTATATTGTGAAATATTACTTTGGAATAGAGATATAATTAGCTTATGAATTCATATAGTATTCAAGTAAAAGGAATTGTACAAGGTGTAGGTTTTCGTCCTTTTGTTTATAATTTAGCTTTAAAATATAATATAAACGGTTGGGTAAATAATGATGACAAAGGTGTAAATATTCTTCTTTATTGTGATGATAAAAGCTTTAAGGATTTTATTTTTGAACTTGAAAATAATTCTTTAAAATTAGCTAAAATAGATGATATAAAATATGAAATAATAAGTTCACAAAAAGAATATAAATCTTTTGAGATAATCCAAAGTACAAACTCAAATAATAAATCTACAATGATTTTGCCTGATATGGCTATTTGTGATGATTGTATTGCAGATATTAATGATAAAAATAATTTTAGATATAACTATGCTTTAACAAACTGTACAAATTGTGGACCTAGATATTCAATTATCAAAACAATTCCTTATGATAGAAAAAACACCTCAATGAGTGAATTTGACTTATGTGATAAATGTGCAAAAGAGTATAAAGACCCTACAAATAGAAGATACCATGCACAACCAGTTTCTTGTTCTTTTTGTGGTCCAAATGTAAGTTTATATAATAATTATAATGAATTAATAAGTCAAGATATAGATGCAATAAAACAAATAGCACACTTAGTAAATAAAGGAAGTATAGTTGCTATTAAAGGATTAGGTGGTTTTCATATTATTTGTGATGCGACAAATGAAAAAGCTATAAATGAATTAAGAAATCGTAAAAATAGACCAAATAAACCATTTGCTGTAATGTTTAAAGATATTAATAGTATTAAAAATAATGCAAATATATCTATAAAAGAAGAAGAGGTTTTAAACTCAAAAGAAAAACCAATAGTTTTAGTAAAGAAAAAACAAAATACAATACTTTGTGAATGCCTAGCCCCTAATATTAATCATTTAGGTTGTTTTATAGCTTATACTGCTGTTCATCATTTATTATTTAGATATTTAGATAATCCAATTGTAGCAACTAGTGCAAATTTAAAAGATGAACCAATTATAAGATTCAAAGATGAAATCTTGGAAAAATTAGCCAATACAGTTGATTATGTATTAGATTTTAATAGAGATATTATAAATGCCTGTGATGATTCTGTTATACAAATTGTCAAAAATGATATTAGTAAATTAAGAAATGCAAGAGCTTATACACCAACAGCTTTAAAACATCAAAAAAAAACATCAAAAAAGATATTAGCCTTAGGTGCAAATCAAAAATCTACTATTAGTTTAGCTTTTGAAGATAATATAATTTTATCACCTTATATTGGTGATTTAAACTCTATAGACTCTATAGAGTATTTAAAGCGAACAATACAAACATTTAAAGATTTTTACGATTTTGAACCTGACACTATAGTTTGTGATAAGCATCCAAATTATGAGTCTACAAAATATGCTTTAAAATTAAAACAAGAAAACCCTTCATTAGGTTTAATCCAAGTACAACATCATTATGCTCATATTCTTTCAACTATGGCTGAATATAATCTCGAAAAAGAAGTATTAGCAATTGCCTTTGATGGAACAGGTTATGGAGATGATGGAAATATTTGGGGTGGAGAGGTTTTTTTAGCAAATAGAAAAAATTATAAAAGAGTAAATCATTTAAAATATTTTAAACTATTAGGTGGAGAAAAAGCTGTAAAAGAACCAAAAAGAGTGGCACTTTCACTTTTATTTGATAGCTTTAGTTTAGAAGAAGTGTTATCTTTAGAAATTCCTTGTGTAAAAGCTTTTAAAACAAATGAAATTAAAATGCTTTATACAATGTGGCAAAAAGGATTAAACTCACCACTTACAAGCTCAATAGGGCGTTTATTTGATGCTATTGCATCTTTTGCTAATATCTTACATACTCAAAGTTATGAAGGGCAAACAGGACTTCAATGTGAGAAAAATTATGATGAAAAAATAAATGAAGCTTTTACTTATGAAATAACTGATAATCAAATTGATATTAAAAAAATGATTAAAGAGATAGTACTTGAATCAAATCCTAAAATAATTTGTTCAAAATTTATAAATACATTAGTAAATATAATTTTAGATATTGCAAATAATTATAAAGATTTACCTCTTGTTTTAAGTGGAGGAGTTTTTCAAAATAAAACATTATTAGAAATATTAATTGACAAATTAGAAAAAGAAGATAGAGAGTTTTATTATAGTAAAAAAATTCCTTTAAATGATGGTGGAATTAGTGTAGGGCAGATATATCATCAAGTTTAAACTCTAACTCTTCTTGACTTTTAATAGGTTCTTTTAATGCCAATCTTTTTTGAGTAAAATATGGTTTTAAAAAGTAATAAATATTGCGTATTGAGTTTTTTAAATTCTCTTCAATATTTTTGTCTAAAAGAGACCAAAAAGTATAACTATTAACAGCAATAGTCCAGACATTTGAAATAAGAAAGTTAATTTCTTCTTCAGCTAGCTTTATAAAATAACCAAATTTGATTTGGTGTTTAATAAGCTTTTTAAATAAATCAATTTCTAAAAAAAGAGATTCTTGACGTATTTTTCTAAAGTTTGGATTACTCATAATAATTGTATTAATCTCTATAGTTAAAAAAGCATACTTACGTTCTATTTGATAATTATTAATCAAAAGATTTTCAAAAAGAAACATAGTATCTTCTTGGAAATTTATCTTTTTTACTTCATAAAGAATTTCATCAATAAAATGATTGAAAATCTCAATTAAAATATCTTCTTTATTTTTAAAATAATAGTAAAGATTTCCTACACTAATATTCATACTCTGAGCAATATGTCGTGTAGAAGTATTCATATAACCTTTTTTATTAAAAAGACTAATAGATGTTTCAATAATATTATTTTTTCGTTTTGACATATATGTTCTTTCTATTTTGTTATTAAATCTTGTTCATAATATTTGACATTGAATTTAAAAACTATATTAGTATCATAAATGAGTTTTTCCTCATCTTTATTTGGATATTCTACATGACTTAAAAAGTGTTTAATAACATTGATACGAGCTTTTTTCTTACAATCAGTATGAACAATATACCAAGGTGCATAGATGAAACTTGTTTTACTAAACATTGCATCTCTAGCTTTTGAATAATCATTCCACATACTTTGTGCTTTATTATCAATTGGGCTTATTTTCCATTGTTTTAGTGGGTCTTTTCTTCTTGAGGCAAGTCGTTGTTTTTGTGCATTTTTGGAAATATCAAGATAGTACTTGAAAAAATGAATTTGAGAATGTGTTAATAAATGTTCAAAGCTACCAACTTCTTGCATAAATCTTACATACTGCTCTTGAGTACAAAAACCCATAACTTTTTCAACTCCAGCACGATTATACCAACTACGATTAAAAAAAACTATTTCACCATCTTCTGGTAAATGCGGAACATATCGTTGAAAATACCAAGATTTTGTATCTCTATTTGAAGGTTTATTTAGTGCAACAACTCTAGCTTCTCTAGGACTTAAATGTTCAGTAAAACGTTTTATAGTTCCATCTTTTCCTGCTGTATCTCTACCTTCAAAAAGTAAGCAAACTTTTAGTTGTTTTTTAATTACATAACTTTGATACTTTACTAACTCAACTTGTAAATCATAAAGCTCTTTTTTATATGTTTTTTTATTTTTCATTCAGACTCCAAACTTTTTCTAAATATCATCAATGTTAAAAGAAAAAATACTATACCAATTAATAAAATCCATAACATATCTATCCATACTACATTAAAACCAGCACCTCTATAAAGTACCGCCTGTGCAAAATCAACAAAATGACTCGTTGGAACTAGGTGCATTAAATATTGTAAAGCCTTGGGCATACTTTCAAATGGTGTTAATGTTCCTGAAAGAATCATAATAGGAATAATTGTCATAATAAATATCAAACCAAATTGAGGCATTGTTCGTGCAACCGTTCCCATAAAAATCCCCATAGATGTAGTAGCAAATAAAATTAAGGTAGTTCCTAATAAAAATAGAGGAATAGAACCAGCTATTGGTACATCTAATACTCCTTGAACAATAAATTGTAATGCGAAAATAACAGCTACAAGTACTACAAGTCCCATTGACCATACTTTAGCAAGCATAATTTCAGTAGCATTAATAGGTAAAACCATAAGATGTTCAAGTGTTCCGTGTTCTCTTTCTCTAATAAGTGCAGCACCTGCTAGCATAATTGAAAGCATTGAAATATAATTGATAATTGCCATTACACTACCAAACCAAGTACTTTGTAAATTTGGATTATATTTCATTCTTGTTATTAGATTAATAGGTAAAACTGTTGTAGGTTTTTGTAAAAATACATTTACTTCTTTTGAAATTATTTGTTGAATATATCCAGCACCAATACCAGCTTGCGTCATACGTGTTGCATCAATATTTAGTTGTAAATTGGCTATTTTACCATTAATTATCTTTTTCTCAAAACCAGAAGGAATTATAACAGCAAAGGTATATGTCCCTTCATCCATTCCATTATCTGCTTCTTTTTGTGAAACAATACCTTCTTTTTTAAAACGTGGAGGATAAAATGCATCTACAATGCGTACAGAAAGAGATGAATGATCTTGGTCAACAAAAACAATAGAGGCATTATGAATTTCTACAGATGTTGAGGTAGCATCAATATAAATAGCAAAAGAGAAAATATAAGCAATTAAAATTACCATTACTTTATCACGCCATAATGTTTGAAACTCTTTAATTCCAAGACGAAAAATATTTTTTAAATGCTTTATCATTATAACTCCTGTTTTTTTAGTAATAAAATACTACTAAGAGTAATTATAATTATTGCAATAAATAAGGCTAATAAATCATGATAAAGTGCAGATATTTCAACAGCTTTACTAAAAAGTCCTCTACTAATATTAATAAAATATGTTACAGGAAATATTGCACCAATAATTGCACCAATTCCTTCAAGTGAACTAACAGGATCTTTTAGTCCTGAAAAGTTAATAGTAGGAATAAGTGTTAATATCGCCGTTCCTGCTAATGCTGCAATTTGCGTTTTAGCAAAAGAAGAAATAAGTAAACCCAATCCTGTAGTTGTAATAATATAAAGTAATGCTGCAAAACTAAAGGTTATTAAACTTCCTTTAATAGGCACAGCAAAAACCCAAACAGCAAGACAGAGCAAGCCAAAGAATCCTATCATACTTACTAATATATATGGTAATTGTTTACCAATTAAAAATTCTAGTTTTGTAACAGGAGTTGCATAAAAGTTTGTAATAGAACCCATTTCTTTTTCTCGTACAACACTAAGTGCCATTAAAATAGCAGGTACAAAAATAAGTAAAATAGGAATAACAGCAGGAACCATTGCAAAAATACTTTTAAAATCAGGATTATACCAATATCTCATTTCAATATTTGCCGAACTAAGTGCTGGTGTTATTCCATAAGTTTGCATAACTAATTTTTGAATATAATCATAATGCATTCCTAATAAATAACCGCTAATTGTCTCGGCTCTAAAAGGCATCGCACCATCCACCCAAGCTGAAACTTCTACAGATTCTCCACGGAGTAGTTTTTTACCAAATCCTGGAGGGATAACAATAGCAACAGCTAATTCTCCACTTTTCATACGTAAATCAAGTTCAGATTGTGAAGATAACTCTTTTTGTTCAATAAAATAACGCGAACCAGAAATATTTTGAATATAGTCTCTACTTTGTGGACTTTTATCATTATCAAGTGCTGAAAAATGTAAGTCCTCTACATCCATAGTAATACCATAACCCATAATAAAGAGTAAAAATATCATTCCTACAAGTGCAAACGTCAAACGTATTGGATCACGAATTAGTTCTAAAGATTCTCTATAGCTATATCCAAAGAGTCTATCAAAACTAAAATATTTTCTTTTAGTTTGTTTACTTTGACTTGTTTGTGAGATTTTAACTTCGGTATTTGTTATTTTCTCTTGACTAGCTTCTTCAAGATATTCAATAAATGCATCTTCAAGCTTATCTTTCCCTCTTTTTAAAGTAAGTGCTTTTGGTGTATCACTATCAAGAACTTTACCTTGGTGCATCAATGATATTCGATCACAACGCTCACCTTCATTCATAAAGTGTGTTGAAATAAAAATAGTAACACCATCATTTCTTGCTAAATCAATTAATAATTCCCAAAAGTTATCACGTGAAATTGGGTCAACTCCTGAAGTTGGTTCATCAAGAATAAGCATTTGCGGTTTATGAATTACTGCAACAGCCAAAGATAAACGCTGTCTAATACCAAGTGGTAAACTAGAAGCAAAACTTTTTTTATATTCTTCTAAATCAAAACGTACTAACATTTCTTCTATTCTAGGCTCTATTTTTTCCTTTTCTATATGAAAAAGTTGTGCATGTAAAAGAAGATTTTGATAAACAGTTAATTCAGAGTAAAGAGAAAAAGCTTGTGTCATAAATCCAACATTTTTACGAATTTCTAAATCCCGACTATTAGCAGCTTTTCCAAATAACCATGCTTTCCCTTCACTTGGTGCAATAAGTCCTGTAAGCATTTTCATTGTAGTAGTTTTTCCACAACCATTTGAGCCTAAAAATCCAAATATTTCACCTTTTCTAATTTTGAAATTAACATGGTCAACTGCTGTAAAATCACCAAATTTCATAGTTAAATTTTCAGCAACTATAGCATAGTCAGATTGATTATCTTTATAAGGAGGAACTACAAGCTTTTTATGATTTGAGCGTTTTTCCTCTGGAAGTAGGGCTATAAAAGCAGCATCAAGATCATCACTTTTTGTTTGTTCTTTTAATGTTTTTGGGCTACCTGTATAAAGCACTTTTCCATCATCCATTGCAATAAGATAATCAAACTGTTGGGCTTCTTCCATATAAGCAGTAGCAACTAAAACACTCATATCTTTTCTATTGCTACGTATTTTATCTATAAGTGTCCAAAATTGTCTACGTGAAAGTGGGTCAACTCCTGTAGTTGGTTCATCTAGTATTAGTAAATCAGGGTCATGAATAAGTGCGCAACAAAGTCCTAGCTTTTGTTTCATTCCACCTGAAAGTTTTCCTGCTGGTCTATTTTTGAAGTTTAAAAGACCTGTACTTTCAAGTAGCATTTCAATTCTGGCAGTTCTTTGTTTTTTATCTTGTTCAAAAAGACGTGCAAAAAACTCAATATTTTCATAAACAGAAAGTGACATATAAAGGTTTTTACCAAGTCCTTGTGGCATATATGCAATTCTTGGACAAATATTATTTCTTTGTTTTTTATTATTAATATCAACATCTAATACTTGAATATTTCCACTTTGTAGTTTTCTAACTCCTGAAATAAGAGCTAAGACTGAAGATTTACCAACACCATCTGGTCCAATTAATCCAAGCATACAACCAGATGGAATATCTAAGCTAATATCATCAATAGCTATATCTTTACCATAACGGTGTGTTACATGGCTTAGTTTGGCTACAGTGTTCATAATTATTTGATTTTCGCTACATTACTAAGCATTTGTGGCCAAGGTTTAGTTTCATCTAAACGAATATATGCAATTCCTGGAAGACCTGTTTTTATTTTTTTAAGATGTTGTGAAAGTAAAAGAGGGTTTATTTTAACTTTTACACGAAACATTAATTTTTCTCGCTCACTTTGTGTTTCAATCTCTTTTGGTGTAAATTGTGCTTGAGGAGAGATAAAACTAACTGTTGCAGGAATTGCAAGATTAGGTAAAGCATCTAATACTATACGTGCTTTTGAACCAATATCAACTAAACCAGCTTGAGATGTAGGTAAAAATATAGTCATAAAAGTATCAGTAAGTTCTAAAACTGAAAGAATTTTTCCACCACTTCCTACAACTTCACCTTCTTCTACTAAACGATAAAGTACTCTTCCGTTAATAGGTGAATAAAGTGTACTATCATCTATATTTACTTGAATAGTTTTAACTTGTGCTTGTGCTGCTTTAATACTAGCATCAGCACTTATTACTTGTACTTTTGCAGCTTCTAAGGCTGCTTTAGCACGTTCTACTGCTGTTTGACTTTCTTGTAAGTTAGCTAAAGGAATATTATCATCTATATAAAGTGCTTTTGCACGTGCTAGATTTTTTTTACTATAATTTAATGTACTTTGACTTTCACGTACAAGTGCAAGTGCATAGTTTTTTTGTTGTTTTGTTTGTTCAACTTGAGCTTTTGCTTGTGATAATTTTGCATTTAGTTCATTACTATCAAGTCGTGCAAGAACATCACCTTTTTTTACCATATCACCTTCTTTAACTAAAACAGATTCTAGTCTTCCTGGAAGTTTAGTAGAAATATCAACTTGCGTTGTCTCTATTCTTCCATTACCAAAGGCAAATCCCTCTAAAGCTGAAGGTTTATTCATATAATCATAAGCAAATTTAGCACCAATGGCAACTATTACTATAAGTATAAGATAGATAATTTTTTTCATAAAAGACTTACTCCTTATTTGTTTTAAGTGTTGTTTCTAAAGTATGAGCTAATGTATTATATCCCTTACGGTTAAGGAAAAAATCAAAAGAAGCAATATCTCGTTGTAGTTTTGTAAAATCAATTAAAAATTGATATACCGCATTTGCTGATGCACTATCTGCTGCTAGTTTTGCATTTTGTGAAATCAAAAGGTCAGTCATAGCTCGTGTTCCTTTTGCATAGTTTGCACTTATAAGTTCAAAACTTTTTTGTGCAGATTGTGCGGCTTGTTTTGATAATTCAATAGAAGGATAACTAGCTTTTATAGCGTGCATATCTTCCCAGATATTTCTTTTTATGCCCTCTATTTGGTCTAAATATTTTGATTGAAGCTGTTGTAATTGTAATTGCGTTCGTTGTTTTCTAGCATTTTTTGCACCACCTTCATAAAGTGGTAATGAAAGTTTAACAACAGCTTGCCAGTTTGTATCATTTTCAAGAGAAAAGCTATCTATTGTTCTTTGTTCATCAAAAACATGATTTACTTCACCAGCTAAAATCACACTAGGTGTATAATAATCACGTTCTTGTGATAAAAGTTGTCTTCTTTGAGCTGATAAATTAGCATTTAGACTTTTTAATTCAGGTGCATTTTTTAGTGCGTGTTTAATAAAAAAGTTTGCCATTTGTTTATAGCTTTTTTCATTTGCCACTTCTTTTATAAGTCGTTGATTTCCTATTAATTTATGTAATTGTTCAAGACTGATTGAAGCAATAGAAATATTTTCTTCTAAAGGACGATGTAAAATACGTTTTAAAAGGTCTTTAACTTTTGAAACATTTGCTTTTGCATCTAAAAGATTTTGTTTTGTACTACTTATTTTACTTTCCCAATAATAAAGATCCGAACGATCTGATGCACCTGATGAAACACGACTTTTTGCAAGTTTAAGATTTCTTTGTGTTAGAGCTAAATTATCACTTGCAATTTTTGTATAAGTTTTACTTACTAATACTTTTAAATAAAGTGTTGTAGCTTGTTTTATTACTTCCAATTCTAGTGCTTCTTGCTGTGCTTCTTTTGATATTTGTAACTCTTTTTGTATTTCTAAGTTTGCTAGGGCTTTTTCAGAAAAGAGTATTTGTTGTAAGCTAATAGAAGCTTCTGAAGTTTTTTGCGCATAAAAACCAGTTTCAACATAGATATTATCATCATTTAATTGTGAATAATCCAAGCTAGCTGTAATTTGTGGATAAAATACAGATTTTACCTCTTCAATTGTTTGTTCACTTGCTTTAACACCTAATTTTCCACTTATGATAGATAAATTATTTTGAACTGCTTCTTTTGCTATTTGTTCTAATGTTAAAGCTTTAATATTCTTTTGTTCTTCATTTAAAAGTTTAATATCTCTTAATAGTTTAAAATTTGGATAAACATCAATACTTCTAGCTGTTTGCATATTAATTGTAAGATTATGCTTTTCTTTAAATAAAATATCTTGTTTACTAGCTTTTTCTCCACGAAGTACCGCTTGGATATTTAAACTAAGTTTTCTTAAACGTCTTTTAAATTTATCTTGATTTATAGATGAAGCTAAAATCCCTTCTTCAACATTAATTTCAGGTGTTAAACTATAAGAAGGGAGTTTTTTCAAAATCAATCCATTTATTAGTTCTTCTTTTGCCTTTTTAGTTATTTGTGGAAGAGCTGCAATCATAATTGCATCACTGTTTGTAGGAATTTTATCTATCAAGTTATCATTTGGATTTTTTTGACGAATAAAATTAAGATTAATTCTTTTTTCATTTGCAATAGTTTTAATATGTTTTATTGCTTTTGGAAAACTTTGATAAAGATCTTCATCTATCATAATAGATAAGTTTGAAAAATTTGTAACTTCTAAAAATCTTTCAAGTTCATCTTTAAATGATATATCAACTCTTAAATAATTAAAGTTTTTTATTCCACTTTCATCTTTTTTAGGTGTAATAGTTTGAAAAATAAAAGGAGCAAAAACTGCTTTGTTTTGTAGTTTGCTTTTACGAGCTATTTGGCTTGCACGTAAACCAATAGTAATAATCATATCTACTTTAGAATCTTCTTGTAAATCTTTTAGGTGCTTTTTCAAATCAACAGTAGAAAAATCTCCATAGAATTGCTTTGATCTTGGAAAGCTTATTTTAAATTCACCATTTGTTAGGTCTTGTAGTTCTTGTTTAAGTTTTAGAGCTGTCTCTTTTTTGAATTGACTTTTGCTATCACTTAAAACTGCAATATTAACAGAAGCTTCAAGTGTTAGTAGAAAAAAACTCATTAGAAACAGTGAAATTATTAACTTTTTCATCGTTCTCCTTTTTAGATATAAAGTTTAGAACATTTGTTCTAATTATAGGGTAGCTAGTCTAAGAAATAATTTAAATCATAAGCTTATAAATAAGTATATGATATTATCAGCGAAAAATTAGGAATAAAATATGATAAAAACAACTCATGAAATATCAGATGAAAATGGATATAAAAAATATAATCTTTTTGAAATACATAAAAATTTAGAAACAATTATCGCAGATGATTATTTTACATATTCTTCAAATGAGTTTAAAAAAGATTCATATTGTGAGTTGATGTATAAGAAAAATTTTTATGATAAATATGATAAAAATATGTATAAAGAAGTTTATGAAAAATATATTGATAATATTAGTTTTAAAGAAAAAGCTAAATTTATTTATAGTGTTATTGATTATGAAAAATATGTAGAATTTGTAGAAAAAAATAAAACTATAGAAAATCCAAATGATTTAACTATTTCATATTCTGTACTTGATAGTCATGGTGTAAAAGTAAATATGTATAATATTTCTATTGCTGATATTGCTTTTGTATTTTAAAAGGATGTAAATGGCAACAATTGAATTATATTTATTAATTACCGCTTTTTTAATGTTGCTTAGTGTAGTTGCTAGTAAATTATCTACTACATTTGGAATACCATCATTATTTATATTTTTAGGACTTGGTATGCTAGCTGGTTCTGATGGAATTTTGGGTATTGAGTTTGACAATGTTGAATTAGCTCAAAATATTGGAACACTAGCATTAATTTTTATACTTTTTGGTGGTGGATTAGATACTGTTTGGAAATCTATTAAACCTGTTTTAAAAAATGGTTTAATGCTTGCAACTTTTGGAGTGTTGTTTACTGCATTTTTTGTAGCTTTATGTGTTTATTATTTATTAGATTTTACATTTTTAGAGTCATTATTACTTGGTGCAATTATTTCTTCAACAGATGCAGCAGCAGTTTTTGCAATTTTAAGAGCAAAAGGAATATCTTTAAAAAAGAGACTTTCTCCTCTTCTAGAACTTGAATCAGGAAGTAATGACCCTATGGCAATTTTTTTAACAGTTGCTATTTTACAAATTATAATGCTACCTGAAACATCAAGTGCTTCTGAGTGGATTTTCAAATTTTTCTTACAATTTTTTATTGGTGGAATTTTAGGATATTTATTTGGGTATTTATTACCAATTATTTTAAATAGAATTCACTTAAGTTTTTATGGTCTTTATCCTGTTTTTACAATTGGATGGATTTTACTTTTATTCTCTTCAACTTCATTACTAGAAGGAAATGGTTTCTTAGCTGTTTATATGGCGGGAATTGTAGCAAACACAAGAGAGTTTGTTCATAAAAAGAATTTAACTGGTTTTCACGATGGTTTATCTTGGATTATGCAAATTGCAGTTTTCCTAGCCCTTGGACTTTTAGTTTTTCCTTCTGAACTTCCTGATGTTGCAATATCTGGTTTAGCTATTGCTTTATGGTTAATGTTTGTAGCAAGACCTGCTGGAGTTTTTTTAAGTACAATGTTTTCATCATTTACTATTAAGGAAAAAACATTTATTTCGTGGGTTGGATTAAGAGGTGCTGTTCCAATTATTTTAGCAACATATCCATATTTACAAGGATTTGAAAAATCAAATTTGATTTTTAATATTGTATTTTTTATTGTTTTGTTTTCAATATTAATTCAAGGTGCAACACTTCCTATAGTAGCAAAATGGTTAAAAGTTGAATCAAAAAGTAAAAACTTTAAAGCTGAAAATGTTATTGCATCACCACTTTTTTATCATACATTAAAGCAGTTTTATATTGAAGAAGAATCTAAAGTTATTGGTTTAAGTATTGTTGAGCTTGATTTACCAGCTGATTTTTTAATTCTTTTAATAAAAAGAGAAAATGATTATATTAAACCAACAGGTTCAACTCTTTTAGAGAAAAATGATATGTTATTAATTCAATGTAATAGTGATAGAAAATACAAAAAAGTTCTAAAGACTTTTCAAACACAAAAGAAAGCAACTTAGGTATTTTTTAATAATGCTATTTTTTAAAAGGCTTATGATATAATCGCGAATAATTAATACATAAGGTCTTTACAAAATGGATAAACCGCAAGTTAAAACACAAAAATTTATAATTAAATTTTTCCCAGAGATTATGATAAAAGGATCATCTGCTAAAAAGCAAATGATTAACCAACTTTTTAATAATCTTACTAAACTTTTAAAACAAATCAATGAGGAGATTAACCTACGAAAATTTTTTGATAAAATTGAAGTAGTATGTCCTATTGATTTAGTTACAGAAGTTAGAATCAAACTACTAGAAACACCAGGAGTTGAACAAATTCTTGAAGCTTTACAGTTTGATAAAATAACTACTTTAGATCAAATAAAAGTAACAGTAAATGAAGCAATGCACCAAGAAATAGAAGGTAAAACTTTTGTAGTTCGTGCAAAGCGTTCAGGAACTCATGATTTTAAATCTACTCAAATAGAACAAACTGTTGGTGGATATATGCTAGCACATAATAATACTAAAGGTGTAGATTTAAGAACAGCAGAAGTTACAATCAAAATTGAACTTGTTGATAATCAATTAAATATTATTACATCAAGATATAAAGCTCTTGGCGGTTTTCCTCTAGGAACACAAGGTGATATTTTATCTTTAATGTCAGGTGGATTTGATTCTACAGTTGCCTCATATCTTACTATGAAAAGAGGAATTAAAACACACTTTATTTTCTTTAATTTAGGTGGAATTGCTCATGAAATTGGTGTAAAACAAGTTGCTTTATATTTATGGAGTAAATTCGGAGCTTCACATGAAGTATCTTTTATATCAGTACCATTTGATGATGTAGTTACTGAAATATTTAGATCAACTGCTGAATCTTATATGGGTGTAACTTTAAAAAGATTGATGCTAAAAGCTTCTGAGAAAATAGCTGATGAAATGGGAATTGATGCACTTTTAACAGGTGAAAGTGTTGCACAAGTATCAAGCCAAACTTTACGAAATTTAGCTTTAATAGACCAATTTACAAATAAACTTATCTTAAGACCATTATCTACTATGAATAAACCTGAAATTATGGGTATTGCAGATGAAATTGGTACAAGAAGATTTGCAGAAACTATGCCTGAATATTGTGGTGTAATCTCAAAAAATCCTATTACACACGGTTCATATAAAAGAATGGAAGAAGAATCACGAAAATTTGATTATACAGTTTTAGATAAAGCAGTTGAAAATGCTGTTAGTATAAAAGTTCATGAAATTGTAAATGATATTTCAGATATTGGACAAATGGAAATAATAAGTGATTTAAGTAGTGAAGATTTTACAGTTATTGATATTAGACAAAGTGATGATTGTATAGAAACTTCAGTTGAAACTCTTAAAATCCCATTTTTTAAATTAAAAAGCGAATTCAAAAAATTACCACAAGATAAACAATACTTATTTTATTGTGATAAAGGTATTTTAAGCCAACTACACGCTCAATATCTAAGAGATGCAGAGAACTTTACAAATATAAGAGTTTATAGACCATAACTCTTATATGAAGTGTAATTTATAAAATAAATTACACTTAACATTTTAAAATACAAATAAGAATATATAAATACATACTCCCATTAATGAACTGATAGTTAAACCTAAAAATATCAACTTACCCATTTTTTTATGATTTGAATTTTTAATTTCTTTTAATTGGTTCTTTCTATATAATTTAAGTGATGTAATAAATAAATATACCCAAGCTATTAAAGCAATAATTGCTATTAGAATATGAATAATTAAAAATATTAGCATAAAAGTATATGAAAAACTACTTTCTTTTGAATACTCTATAAAACCACCAGATATTCTAAGTCCTATTTCAAAAACTAGAATTATAGTTATTGTTATTATTAACAATACACCTTGTGAAATAAAATGTTCTTTATATTTTTTTTTAACTGCTAAATATATTGTAAAAGCCATTAACACAGGAAAAAATAAAAAATAAATGGTTACAAAATCCATATAAAAAGGTGCACTGGTTCTTAAAAAACCAGAATCAAAGAGCATAAAGACTAATCTCTTTCTAGTTTTTTTAGTTTATTTTCAATCATGATAAAACCAAATGGAATTAATGAATATACAAATAATTGGAAACCACTACCTTTATTCCATTTACATTTAATCATTACATGAAAAAGTGCCATACAAAATAGTATAAATAATACTCCGTGACCCATTCCTGCGAATCTAACAGGTTCAGGATTGTCTCCTAAATATTTAATAGGCATTGCTACAAATACTAATAATAAAAATGAAAGACCCTCAATTATAGATATAATTCTAAATCTTTCAAATGCTGTTTTTAACATACGAATCCTTTTAATTAAAAATTGATTATATGAAAAAATAGTTAATGATTAATTAAATACTTGGGGCAATATATATACAATTGTAAGAAAAGAGTTTATATATGAATACAAACAAAATCATTTTTACATTATTAGTTGTATATATACTAGCCGATATAATTAAAACTTATTTTTTCTAAAAGAAATTAATCTTCTTTTTTCTTTAAATCACATTTTTTCGAAATAATACAAGCTGGACAAAAATTTGTTAATCCTGCAAGTAAAGGTATAACACCTAAATAAAACCATGGATTAGCTGTAAAGTACCCTATAGCAATTAATACTAAGCCTACTACTATTCTAATTGGTCGACATGTTTTTCTAATTTTTTCATAAATATTCATAACTTATCCTTATAATAATACTTGAATTTACATAATTATATCTTATAAAACTTATAGATATTTGAAAGTTATAAAACTTAGCTTAACTTAAGTATAATCTACTATAGAAATGTTATAATACTTTTAAATATAGAATCAAAAGTCTCATTATGAAAAAACACTTCTTAGAACAATCAATTATCTTCTTTTCCGTTAGTAAATGGCTTATTATTTCAACAATTATTGGTATTGTAATAGGTGGAGTTGTTACCTTTTTCGTTGATATATTACAATATGCAGAAGATTCTAGAGATTCTCTAGGATTTAAGTATTATTATTTATTACCTTTTGCTTTAGTCTTTACAGTATGGCTTACTAAAACATTTGCACCAAATGCAAAGGGTCATGGAACAGAAAAAGTTATTGAAGCAATTCATAAAAAAAATGGAAAGATTGATATTTTGGTAATACCTGTAAAGCTAGTAGCTACAGTTATTACTATTTTTGCAGGTGGATCAGCGGGTAAAGAAGGACCAGCAGCACAAATTGGTGCGGGTGTAGCTTCTTTTCTTGCTGATACCTTTAGATTTACGCAAGAGCATAGGAAAAAAATCGTAATTTGTGGGATTAGTGCAGGTTTTGCGGCTGTTTTTGGAACACCTATTTCAGGTGCGATTTTTGGTGTTGAAGTTTTAATTGTTGGAATTATTATGTATGATGTTTTACTTCCTTCTTTAATAGCAGGATTTGCTGCTTTTACAACAGCACAATTTTTAGGATTGAACTATACATATTTTGATATGAGATTTTCACAAGCAATACCGCTTGAACTTCCGCTAATTGGGAAAGTTGTACTAGCTGGTTTATTTTTTGGAATTATTGCAGATTTTTTTATCACATTTCTAAAATCTTCTGAAAAAGCTATAAATTCAATAAAAGTAAATGCTTATTTAAAAGCCTTTTTTGGTGGGACTATTCTTATTATCTTAGCTTATTTCTTTGGAGATGAGTATTTTGGTTTAGGATTAGATACAGTTAATAGTACTTTTTTCTCAGATACAAGTATTGAAACTGATATACCTTGGTATGCTTTTATTTTAAAAACTATTTTTACTTCAATTACATTATCAACAGGTGGAAGTGGTGGAGTTTTAACTCCATTGTTTTTCGTAGGTGCTACAAGTGGGCATTTATTTGGTACATTAATTGGTGATCATATTGCTTTTTTTGCTGCTATTGGATTTGTTAGTTTATTAGCAGGTGCAACAAATGCTCCTATTGCATCTATTATTATGGCAGTTGAGTTATTTGGTTTAGAAATAGCTCCTTATGCTGCTGTATCTGTTGTGATCACTTTTTTAATTACAGGACATAGAAGTGTATTCCCATCACAAATACTTAAAATGAAAAAAAGTGAAATGCTTGATATTTCTATGGGTGAAGATATGGATCACTCATCAGCAAATGTACGTCAAGAAGATAAACAAAAATTTAAAGAACTAAAACAAAGATTAAGATCAAAAAAGAAAAATTCAAATAGACGTATTTCTAAAGATAAAAGAGAAGAAATATAATAATATAAATAAACAGTTACTAACTATGATTGTGTTAATATTACAACTTATATAATATAATGTATTATAATATTAACATTGGAGAAAGTAATGAGTATCAAAAGAAATATTTTAGTAGGAATTGATTTTTCAAAATCTAGTATTGAAGTTTTAAAAAGAGCATTTAACTTAGTAAAATCAATAGGTGCAAAATTAACTATTGTTCATGCAATAGATAAAGGATTATTTGATAAGTACTTTTCTCGTTCTAATGATGAAGAATTAATAACAAAAGCAAAAGAAAATATTGAAAAAATAATAACAAACCTTCAAGAGAAAAATATTGAATATTCTATTGTAGTACAGATTTCTACTCCAACAAGTTTAATTATTGATATGGCAAAAGAAATAAATCCTTCACTTATTGTGGTTGGTGTAAATAGTATTGATAATTTTAAAACAAAAGTTTTTGGTTCTACATCTGTTAAAATCATACAAAATACAAAATTACCTGTATTAATTGTAAAAAATAATTGTGAAAAAGATTATAAAGATATTTTAGCATTTACAGATTTATCACCAATTTCACTAAAAAGTATAAATTTTACAAAAGAATTTTTTGAAAATAGTAATTTAAAAGTAATCCATGCATATAAACAAGTAAATGACTTCACATTGACTTTTCATGACTCACTTGAGCATAAAAAAGAAATTCAAGAAGATATAACTCAAAGAGCCAAAGAGAGATTTGAAGAGTTTAAAAAAGTGAATAAAATTACAAATAGTGAACTTATTGAAGTATATAATGCTATAAGTGAAGTATTATTATCTAAAACAGAAGAAGAAAATAAAGACCTTGTAGTCCTTGGTTCAAATGGTGTAAATAATGCAGATTCATTTCTTTATGGTTCAATTGCTTTATATATGATGGAAAATGTTAAAAATGATATCTTAATATATGTACCAGATGAAGTATAATAATATATTTTCTTAATATTTATTTTTTATATAGACTAAAATAGATCCTATAATAGCTAATAAAGAAATACCTATAGTAAAGAAAAAACTTTGAACTCCTAAAGAATTCACAAGTGGATGAAATACTATAGGTGAGCTAAACTGTCCCAAAAATAAAGCACTTGTAAAATACCCTGATGTTTTAACTCTTTTTTTAGCACTAGTCTTACTTAACATCCATGCAGTCATATTTGTCATCATCAAACCACCACCAAAGCCAAGTAAGGGACTTGTTAGAAAGAAAAAGTATATATGATTTATAAATCCAACACCTGAAAAACCAATAGCTATGATTGTTAAACCAATAATATAAATACTAGAATAAGAAAATCTTGCTTTTAGTTTTGGGAAACTTATAGCTCCTAAAGCATTTGATAAAAAAGCCAAGGCGATTATAGTCCCAGCAAAACTACCACTAGCTTTAAATGTTTCGATTATCAAAAATGGAATTTGAGTAGGTAATATAAAAAATATTAACATATAAAAAAATGCAAGAAAATATATATAATACATTCTAGAATTTATTTCAATATCAATTTGCGTTTCATCTTTTACAATCACTTCTTTAAGTTGCGTTATAGCCAAAGGCACTAATAAAAAGCCAATCAAATAAATACCAAAAGAATAACGCCAAGAAATATCAGATAAAACTCCACCACCTAATACAAATACAACACCACCCAAAGCCATAAAAGCACTTTGATAACCCATAAACTTGTGTCTATTTTGCTCTTTAAAATAATCACCAATAAGTGAAGTAGAAACAATCATTAAAGTTGCTACACATACACCAAATAAAGCTCTTGAAAATAAAAGCATTTGTATACTATCAAGATATAAACCAGCACTTCCTGTTAAAGAAAAAGAAATAAGAGCAATAATAACAGCACGTTTTTTTCCAAACTTAAAAATCAAATGTCCCAAAAAAGGTGCAAGAAGTGCAATAGCAAGTGAAGGTAGTGTAAGCATAAGCCGTGAGTAAAATTCTATATTTGCAATATCTGTAAAGTATTCTTTTAGATGAGGTAAAGCCGTTACAATTGCAACATTTGACATGGATGTTGTCATTGCTATTAAAAGTAAAGTAAGTATTGTGAGTTTTTTGATATTTTCCATTTAGGAATTGTATCTAAATGAATAAATATTTTTAATTATCTTAGAGAAAAAAGTAAATTATGATATAGTTTTTTAAATTTTCTTAAAATGGAGTCTTATTTGTTATTAAAAAATTCTAATTTAGCCTATCTAAAATCAATTCCAAAAACAATAGTCTTAATTTTTAATTCAGAAGAAAAAGTTGTAGAAACTTTAGGTAAGTACTCTAAGAAATTTCCTTCTGTAAATAATAAACAATTAAAAGATATATTTCCAAAAACTTCTTATTTAGAAATAAAAAAGTTATTAGAAAATAAAAAAAAAGAGATTATAATTGATTGGAAAGAATATAAATTTGAAATATCTATTAGTAAACTTGAAAAAGACAATCTAAAAGCTTTATTTTTTTTTGATATAACAAAATATTTTAATATAAAATATTCAAAAGAACAAGAATTACAAGCTGTATTTGACTTAGCTGCTAATGGAATTTCTATTTTAGATAAGAGAGGAATGTTTTTATATGCAAATAATTTCTTTCAAAAAATGATGGGATATACAATGGAAGAATTATATAAAGAATCTTGTATCTCTTTATCTTCCAATGAATATAAAACATCTTCTAAAAGGGCAATAAAAAAAGCTATAAAAGAAGGTAGTGTTGTAAATTTTCGTAAGATTTGTATCTCAAAATCTGGTGAATATATGAACGCTAGTATGTCTTTAAGTTATTTAGAAATGACAGATACAATAGTAATGATTACTTCAGATATTACAGATGATATAAAATATCAAGAAGAATTAAAAAAGCAAGTTGAGTTAGAAGTATCAAAAAGAACTCAACAATATGAAATTATGTGTCATCAATCAAGACTTGCTGCTATGGGAGAAATGATTGATTCAATTGCCCATCAATGGAGACAACCTTTAAATGGTTTAGGTCTGATGATTCAAGGTTTAAGACATATATCAAATGAACAAAAGATACAAAAAGAATTTTTACTTGAATTTGAAGAAGAAATGATGGAAAAAGTATCATATATGACTCACACAATTGATGATTTTAGTGATTTTTTCCGTATTACTAAGAAAAAAGAGATATTTGATGTTTTAAGTAATATTAAAGATGCTATAAGATTAATTGATGCTCAATTAAATATAAATAAAATAACTGTTTCTATAAATGTAAAAGAAAATGAAGACTTAAATATATTAGGTTTCTCAAATGAATTTAGACAAGTTATTATGAATATGTTATCAAATTCAATGATGGCAATAGTAGATAATAAAATCAAAAATGGTTTTGTAAAAATTAATATAGAATCTTTAGATAATAAACTTAAAATAGAAATCTTTGATAATGGCGGAGGAATAGAAGAAAAAAATCTTCCTAAAATATTCGATCCATACTTCACAACAAAAGAAAAAGGTAGTGGAATTGGACTTTATATGTCCAAAATGATAATTGAACATCATATGAAAGGTTCTTTAGCTGTCAAAAATTATAAAGAAGGGACAATGTTTTGTATCTATTTAAAAAAGTAGGAAGTTTGAAGTGAGTATTATCCATAAGCGTTTACAAAATAGTAGTATTTTAATAGTAGAAGATGATTCAAGTACCTTAAAATGGTTATCAAGAGTATTGCAAATTTATTTTAAAGAAGTTTACACAGCTCCAAATGCTATAAAAGCTATAGAATTATTTAAAAATAATAACACAGATGTCGTTTTAGCAGATATTCAAATGCCTGATATGGATGGTTTAGCATTTTTAGATAAAATCACTAAAATAAATGATAAAACTATAAGAATAGTAATGACAGCTTTCAATAACACTATTTATATAAATCGTGCAGTTCAAAGCGGGGTAGATTTTTATTTAAAGAAACCAATAGATATTGATGAATTGCTTGTTGGTATATCTTCTCACCTTAAAATCTCTCAAAAGAATTTAGAAAGAGTTGATTTAGGGGAAGGATTTTTCTTTGATAGTTCTAATAAAATGTTGTATAAACAAGATAAACTTATAAAGCTTACTAAAAAAGAGTTATTATTATTAGAATTATTTTTAAAAAATAAAAATACATATATTTCTTTAGAATTTATTGAGCAAAATATTTGGGAAGAAAATACAACTCCCGATGCTATTCGTATGGTAATAGTTGGCTTGCGTAAAAAACTTTATAGTAAATTTCTTGAAAACCTAAAAGGTCTAGGTTATATGATAATTCTTCCTTAAAATCTTATAAAAACCTTATAGTTCTCTTATACTTTTCTTGTCTTGCTTTGTTACAATATTTGTATAAAATTTTACAAGGAGATATATATGAAGAAAATTCTTATTGTCGGTGGTGGAACTGCTGGTACTATGACAGCTAATAACTTAGCGAAAAAACTTATGCCTGAAATTGATAGAGATGAATTACAAATCACATTGATTTCAAATTCTTCAAAACATGTATATAAACCAGGGGCTATGTATGTAGCTTTTCATAAATCAGCTGGAGATGAATTTGTAAGAGAACAAAAATCACTTTTAATGCCTGAAATAGATTTTTTTATTGATGAAGCTATTGAATTTAATACAAAAGAAAACTATGTAAAAGCACAAAGTGGTAAAAAATATAATTATGATTATCTTGTAATTGCTACAGGATGTGAAATAGCAGCCAATAGAATCCCTGGTTTAGAAGAGGGTGGAGATTGGTTTTATTCTTATGAAGGTGCTAAAAAATTAGCCGAAAAATTTGAAAAAATAAAAAAAGGTAGAGTACTAATTACTGTTAGTTTCCCTAAAACTCCAGATATTCCACACCAATGTGGTATTGCTCCACTTGAAACAACAATAATGCTAAATGATTATTTAATAGAAAAAGGCGTTAGAGATGATGTTGAAATTGTTTATACTTATCCAAAAGTTGCACAAACAATAATTGATGGTCTATTTTTACAAGAAACAACTTCAAAAGTTTTACCTTCAATGTTTGATGAAATGAATATAAAACATAAATCAAGTTTTACATTAAATAAAGTAGATGCAGAAAAGAAAATAGCATATTCAGAAGAAGGTGAAGAAATACCTTTTGATATTTTAATGTCAACACCTCCTTTTATAGCTGCAAAAGTAGTAAGAGATTCAAAATTAGCTACTAAAGCATTAGATGGAGAGGGTTGGTTACCTACAGATAAAAAAACATTAAAAGTTGAAGGTTTAGATAATGTATATACTTTAGGTGATGCAGTAGATTTATCTGTATCAAAAGCTGGAGGGACTATTCATAATCAAACTGATGTAGTTGTTGATAATATTGCTGCAGAATTAAGATATGGGTATCCAACAGAATCTTATGATGGAAAAGTAATAGCAGTTGCACAAATGGGGCTTAGTTGTGGTATGCCTTTATGGTATGACTATGAAGAAGATGTTAAACCAACACCTTGTAGTAAGTTAGGTAGTTTTGTTAGATTAGGTTTTAATAAAGGTTTATATTGGGCAGCAGCTCGAGGAATGTTATAGGAGTAATTTATGAGTGAAGAAATTAAAATAAAAAAATCAGCAGAAATGCAAAAAATAGAAGATAAAATGACTATGTTAGTTCAAACGGGAAGAATAGATAATCTAATAGATTTATTAGCTGTTTTATCTGACCAAATAGAAATGACAACAACTCCAATGGTTGAAAAAATGGTAAATTCAATTGATAATATGACAACAGCAGGTTTTGTAACAGAAAATGCAGTTAGATATGCCAAAAGAGAAACAGAAAAAAATGAAATACCATCAGTATTTACATTATTAAAATTAATGAAAGATGAAGATACAAGAAAAGGTTTAGCATTTATGTTAAATCTTACTAAGGGTATTGGAAAACAATTATAAATTAAACTAGAGATTTAATCTCTAGTTTTTTGAGACCGGTTAGAGTTTTGTTTCAGTAACTATGATAAGCATTAATAGATATTATAGTTTAATAATTTAGTGAAAGTTCCAAAACCTACAGTTTAAGCAAAAAAATATACAATACATTTCATATCGAAAAATAGAGTTGATGAAAGTGGGCTTTCTTATGAATCAATATTTAGCAAAATTACACTTGAAATTCATTCAAGTTTAGATGTAGTTGGACTTACTGCTGCTTTTTCAAATAAATTGACTTCATATGGAATATCTGCAGATGTTGTTGCTGGTTATTACCATGATCATATTTTTGTACAAAAAGAAAAAGCTTACTCAGCAATTGAAGCTTTAGAAGAACTTTCAAAGTAAAATATAATTTTTTTGATTTCCTATGAAATATAGAAGTATTACTAATATTAGTAATGTATTTAAGTTTACAAACAAATAAGATAAGTTCTAATTCTTTAATTTATAGTTTATTAAATGGATTACACTTATTTGTGTTAGTTTCATTAACTTCTAAACTATGCTCATCATAATGATCTTAATGAATTTTACATTTTCCCTCTGCCATAATCTACTCCTTTGATTGGCTCATAGTACTGCGACTAAGTTGCATTTAAACAACTTATATTATAATTCAAAAATCAAATGCGATAAAGTTGCATAAAAGAAAAATAATTTGCATTAATACACTATTATTTGCCTATTATATTTCAATGAGTGTGAAAGGAAAGAATGATGCTAAATGAAAAGAATTTCAATCTTGCTAGTGAATGGAGCCCCAAACCTTTTGCGACAATGCCTGTAACCTATCGACATAGGGTGCAGGATAATCATCCAACGGTTTTTAGTGATATCTATCAATCAGAAATCAATATAGCCATTTGGCAGCGTAAGTTACCTGCTGCTTTGCAAAATTCAGTGAAAACGTTTTTGGAATTAAATCCTACATTTCAAACAAGAATGATTTTAAATCCAAAAGACGCGCTTTCGCGTGTTAGCAAATCTTTTAATAACAATATGGCCGAAGTAAGCGAAGATATTGCTGAGCTTGTGGATATGTTTTGTTATTTATTTGGACTTAAACAAGCAGCCATACGCTTGAAAGTTTTAGATGGAGCGATGTGCCCTAAATTTCATGTTGATAGAGTGCCTTGCCGCCTTGTGACGACTTATCAGAGTATAGCCTCAGAATGGCTGCCACATGAGGTGCTTGATTACACAAAGCTAGGGTGGGGTAGTAACGGGTTGCCTGACAGTGAATCTGGCCTTTACCAAAGTGAAAGTGATATCCAGCAACTAGGTTGTGGTGATGTTGCATTGCTCAAAGGTACGCTTTGGGAAGATAATGAAAATGCGGGCTTAGTCCACCGTTCACCAGTAGTACCAGCGAATGAAAAGCGTTTGGTATTAACTCTGGATTTTAATTGATAAGTAGTTAAATGTTGTGGCTTGTCTTACGAAGCTAACAATCACATGCACTTGGAAAGTGATATGAGACGCTACTACAATCTCTTATATTTGGAGTACGAAGCACTCATATTAGTTTTGCGTGTTCGATAAAGTATTCAAAAAGTAAATACTGTAAATTTCCACAAACCTAAAGGGATTATGGAACAAAAGAAGTGAAGTTTTATATAATCATTATTTTCTTTCGTAATTTCTTCTTTTCTAAAAAGTAAATTACATTAATATAAAAATATTTCTTTGCTAGAGGAACAAGTAAAATATAAGATAGATGATTCTAAGTATGTATTTTAAAATTTAATCTTATTAGTTAGAAACATAAATTTAGATTATGATAATACCAACACTTAGATGCTATAAGCACAAATTTGATAAAATATCTATCTAATAAGAGTTTCAAAATCAAAGGTTTAATAATAATGAGTCAAAGCAAAGATTTTTTACGTATCAAAGTTGAAGAAGATTTAAAATCAGGTAAATACAAAGAGATAATTACAAGATTTCCTCCTGAGCCAAATGGCTTTCCACATATAGGACATGCAAAGTCTATTTTTATAAATTTTGGTATTGCACGTGATTATAATGGTCATTGTAATTTAAGAATGGATGATACAAATCCAACTAAAGAAGATACAAAATATGTAGAAGCCCTAAAAGATGCAGTTTTATGGCTTGGATATGATTGGGGTGATAATATACATTTTACTTCTGATTATTTTCCTAAAATATATGATTATGCAGTACAGCTTATTAAAATGGGTAAAGCCTATGTTGATAGTTTAACAGAAGAGCAAATCCGTGAATATAGAGGGACTGTAAAAGAAGCTGGAAAAAGAAGTGAATATGCTAATCGTACTATTGAAGAAAACTTAGACCTTTTAGAGCGAATGAAAAATGGTGAGTTCAAAGACGGTGAACACGTACTAAGAGCAAAAATTGATATGAGTGCAGCAAATATGAAAATGAGAGATCCTCTTTTATATCGTATTAGACATGCACATCATTTTAGAACAGGTGATGATTGGTGTATTTATCCAATGTATGATTTTGCTCATTGTTTATCTGATTATATTGAAGGTGTTTCTCACTCTATTTGTACATTAGAATTTGAAAATAATCGTGATATTTATGATTGGGTTTTAGATGAACTTGAACTTAAATTGCCAAGACCTTACCAAAGTGAATTCGCACGTTTAGGTATAAACTATACTGTAATGAGTAAGCGAAAACTTTTAGAATTAGTTCAAGAAGAAAAAGTAAGCGGTTGGGATGATCCTAGAATGCCAACAATTGCAGGATATAAAAGAAGAGGGTACACAAAAGAGTCTATTTTAAACTTTTGTGAGCAAATTGGAATTGCTAAAGCAAACTCAATGGTTGATGTTTCTCAATTAGAATTTTGTATTAGAGATGATTTAAACAAAAAAGTACCTCGTGTTATGTGTGTACTCGATCCACTTAAAGTAACAATTGAAAATTATGAAGGAAGTGAAGAAATTGACGCTTCATATTATCCTCATGATGTACCAAAAGAGGGTTCAAGAAAAATACCTTTTTCAAAAGAGATTTATATTGAAAGAGAAGATTTTATGGAAAATCCTCCAAAAGGTTACTTCCGTCTTACACCAAATCAACCAGTACGTCTTAGACACGGATTTATTATTTCATGTAAAGAAGTTATAAAAGATGAAAATGGAAATATTTTAGAAATAAAAGCAGAATATTATCCAAATTCAAAAAGTGGTTCAGATACAAGCGGTATAAAAGTTAAAAGTGCTATTCAATGGCTTAGTGCAAAAGAAGCTAAAAAAGTTGAAATAAGACTTTATGATAGATTATTTAAATCAGAAGCTCCTCAAGGGTTAGAAGATATAAATCCTGATTCTTTAAAGATAATAAAAAATGCATTAGTAGAACCTGCAGTTATTGATGATAAAATCGATGAAAGATTTCAGTTTGAACGACAAGGATATTTTTATGTAGATCCAGTTGATTCAAGTGAAGAAAATCCAGTATTTAATAGAATTGTAGGATTAAAAGATTCTTGGGCTAAAAAAACTAAAACAGTTAAACCTCAAGCAAAAGAAACAAAAGAAACGAAAAAACAGACTGCTAAAACTCAAGTAATTGGTACAGAAGAAGCTATGAATAATGAGCAAAAAGAGTTATTTGATACTTATACAAAGGAACTTGGGCTAAATACTGAAGTATCTAATATTTTAGCAAGAGATGAAGCTTTAAGCTCTTTTTATCAAGATTGTTTAAATTTATTAAAAAGTCCAATTTCTCTTGCAAATATGGTTGTAAACGAAGTAGCTAGAGAACTAAAAGAAAAAGAAATAGCTCAATTAAAATTTACAGCAAATGATATAGTAGAACTTGTAAAACTAATAGATGATGGAATAATTTCAAGTAAAATTGCAAAAGAAGTATTTGAAGAACTTGCAAAAAATGGAAAAAGTCCAAAACAAATAGTAGAAGAAAAAGGACTTATTCAAATAAGTGATCCTGAAGTTATTTCACCTATTATTGATGAGGTAATTGCAAAAAATCCTGATAATGTAGCAAAGTTCAAAGCAGGAAATACAAAACTATTAGGTTTCTTTGTAGGACAAGTTTTAAAAACTACAGGTGGAAAAGCAAATCCAAAAGTAGTGAATAAATTAGTTGCAGAAAAATTAAAATAATAAAATAATATAAAGACTAGTAAAAATTTTAGTCTTTATATAGCTCTATATATCTACTTTTTTTATAAAAAAATATTTAAAAAGAGTAATATAATTTTAAAAATAATTAAGTAAAAGAAGCATCATTTTCAATAAATTAAGTATAACTTTTTATAATATTTAGCCATCATGTACTTATATTAAATATAGGGTTACAAGATGAAAAATAAAGCAACAGTATTGTATATAGATAAAGAAGTTAGTGAGGATTATTTAAATTTCTTAAAAAAACATTTTACAATAGTACTTTCAGCTATTAGTGGGAAAGAAGGACTTTCAAAGTTTATAACACATAATCCTGATTTAATTATCACTGATATAAATATGCTTGATATGAATGCTCCGGAATTAATCCATAATATCAGAAATACTGATAAAGTAACTCCTATTATTATACTTAGTGAATATGCTAATGAACCATTTCTAACAGAATCATTTAATGATATGATTAGTGGCCATATATTAAAACCTGTAGATTATAAAAAGCTATCTTTTTTAATTGATACAATTTTATCAAAGAAAAAAAGTAAAGTTAATATTGATGAAAAAAAATTAATAGAAGATAATAGTGAAAATATGCATCATAGCAGTGAACATGATTTAATGGTTGTAGGTATAGGTGCTAGTGCTGGAGGATTAGAAGCTTTATCTTCTCTTGTTGCAGGATTACCTAAAGACAATAACACTGCTTATGTTCTTGCCCAACATTTAAGCCCAACACATAAAACTATGTTAGTTGATTTACTTTCTCGTGAGACTACTCTTCATATTAAAGATGCAGAAAATAAAGAAGTGCTTTCTAGTGATATCTTTTATATTACTCCTCCCAATAATAATATAGAAATTAATGAAAATAATGAAATAATACTTTCTGCTCCAGAAAAACATTCATTTTTACCAAAACCTTCAGTTAATCAACTTTTTATTTCTATTGCTGAACAGAAAAAAGATAAAGCAGTTGGTATAATACTTTCAGGAACAGGCTCAGATGGAGCACAAGGGATGCGTGCTATAAATGCTGAAGGTGGAATTACAATTGTTCAAGAACCAACTAGTGCCAAATATGATGGTATGCCAATGGCAGCATTAAATGGATGTAGTGTAGATATTGTTATTGAATCTGGTTTAATTGGTGAAGAATTAGTAGCCTTAGCTAATTTCCCTAGACAAAAAGTACTTAAAAAACATCAACTCACACAGCCTAATGATGAGATTACTACAATATTTGATTTTTTATATCGGTATAAAAAAGTCGATTTTTCTGTTTATAAAAAAACAACTATAGGACGAAGGATTGAACGTCGTATGGTTGCATTAAAAGTTACTACACTAAGTGATTATGTAGAAATTATCAAAAAAAATGAAAAAGAAGTTGAATTATTATACAAAGATATATTAATTGGTGTAACAGTTTTTTTTCGAGATAAAGAAGCTTTTGAATCTTTTAGAAATCTTCTTGATAATTATTTAGATGAGAATCCTGATATATCAGAACTTAGAATGTGGATGCCTGGGTCATCTACTGGTGAGGAAGCATATTCAATTGCTATAACGATAAAAGAATTGTTATTAAGAAGACAGCAGAATTTATCTATAAAGATTTTTGCTACAGATATAGATGATGATGCTTTAAAAATAGCTAGAAAAGGTATTTATAGTCAAACGTCAATGAATCAAATCAGTGAAGAATATATTAATAAGTATTTTGTAATTAAAAATAATGAATTTGAAGTTAAGAAAAGTTTACGTGAAAATATTGTTTTCTCATTTCATAATCTTTTAGCTGATCCACCTTTTAAAAATTTAAACCTTATTGTATGCCGTAATCTATTAATTTATTTTAATCTTGAAGCCCAAAAATATATTATGCCAACATTTCATTATGCACTTTGTAATAATGGATTATTATTTTTAGGTAAATCAGAAAATGCAACAAATTTTGAACACTTTTTTATGCCTATTGATAAGCAAAATAAAATATTTAAAAGTGTTCCTACTTCAAGTAAAGATTATAATAGTATAACAATAAAAGCTCCTAGTTATACAAAAAGTACATTACAAAAATTATCAGAAAAAAAGTTTAATACACCATTGCAAGAGACAGTAATTTTAGAAGCATCGAAGCTTCTTATGCCAAATATTATAGTTACGAATGAACAACTTGAAGTTGTTTATAAAAAAGGTGACCTTGATTATATTAATATCCCTGAAGGATATGTTTCATATAATCTTTATAAAATTATTGATCCACAATTTACTATTAATCTTAGAAGTTTAGTAAATAATGCAAAAAAGAATGGTGAGGTAAGCTCAAGTTCTTATGTACCATTAAATTCAAATGGAAAAGTTCGACTTATAAAAGTATATCTTGTACCTATTATAAATAATCGTTCAAGAATGTTTATTTTTTATTTTAATGAAATATCAGATACAGATATTCCAGAACTTAATTTTAATATATCTAATACTATTAACTCTTCAGATAAAATGTTAGAATTAGAGTTACATCGTACTAAAGAACATATGCAAACACTTATTGAAGAATTAGAAACTTCAAATGAAGAACTTCAAAGTTCTAATGAAGAATTACAATCTACAAATGAAGAACTTCAGTCAACAAATGAAGAGCTTCAAACAGCTTATGCTGAACTTAAAGAAATGTATCAAAATAATACTGATATTAGAAATGATTTAAGTTCATTAAATAGACGATATGAATCAGTTCTTGAAAATATTAATGATGCTGTTATTATTTCAAATGCACAAGGTATATTTATTCGTACTAATACTGCTATGCAAAGATATACAGGACTTAGTAAAGAACGATTACTTGCTAAAAATTGGTCAGACTTTTTTGGTGAAGAAAATAATGAACTTTTTAAAAAACGTCAGTTTGAACTTACATTTAATGGTAAATTTGGTCCTTATGTTCTTGAACTATATATAACTGGCAAAGAGGTTACTTTTCTTAAAATATCAGATTATATGAGCAAAGATGATGAAGGTAATATTCAAATATGGTCTTTTGCTTCAGATATTTCAAAAGAGAAATCTGTTTTATCTAAATTATCATTAAGTGAACAAAAATATAAAAATACCTTTGAACGAGCAAATATAGGAATTGCACATGTTAGTTTATCTGGGAAATGGATTAGGGTTAATGAATCTTTATGTGAAATTTTAGGTTATAGTGAAAAGAAATTATTATCTTTAACTTTTCAGAAAATTACATGCATAGAAGATCTTAATATAGATTTACTTTTAGTAAAAAGTTTACTTAATGGTGAAAAAGAAAATTATAAATTAGAAAAACGTTATTATAAAAAAGATGGTTCAATTATTTGGGCAATGTTATCAGTTTCTATTGTACGAGATAAAGATAAAAATCCTTTATATTTTATATCTGTTATTGAAGATATTTCTGCACAAAAACAAGCAGAGCAAATAAATGCACAATCAGAAATTGTTTTTAATGCGACTCAAGAAGCAATAGTTATTGCTGATTCTACAACAAAGATAATCAATATTAATCCTGCTTTTATAGCTATGAGTGGTTATTCTAGGGATAATATAATTGGTAAGTATACAAATATTTTAAAATCGGGAAGACATTCTGATAAGTTTTATGATGAAATGTTTAAAACATTAAAGAAAACAGGATTTTGGTCAGGAGAAGTTATCAATCGTAACAAAGATGGTGAAACTTATCCTGCTTATCTTAATATAAATACAGTCTTAGATAAGTACAACAATATTATTCAATATATTGGAGTTCTTACAGATATTTCTTTAATTAAACAATCACAAGATAAAGTACATTATTTAGCTAATCATGATACTTTAACTGAATTACCAAATAGAACACTTTTTAATGATAGATTAAAACATTCATTAGCACAAGCACGTCGTTCAAAAAAACACGTAGCTCTTTTATTTATAGATTTAGATAGGTTTAAAGTTGTAAATGATGGGTTGGGGCATCAAGTAGGAGATGAAGTTCTTATAAAAGTCTCAAAAAGATTTAAAAATATTTTAAGAAATCAAGATACGGTAGCTAGATTAGGTGGAGATGAGTTTGTAGTAATAGTTGAAGATTTAGATTCTCCTTTATCTGCTGGTAAAATTGCTCAAAATCTTATTGATTGTAGTTCTAAAATTATGAATATAAATGAACACTCTATTCAAATTGGATCAAGTATTGGTATTAGTATTTATCCAAATGATGGTTTAACTGCAGAAGAATTATTACGTCAAGCAGATATTGCAATGTATGAAGCAAAAAATAATGGTAGAAATACTTATCGTTTTACAACAGAAGAACTATCATCTAATGCTTTAGAAAAATCAATGATGGAAAATGCAGTCAAGGAGGGTTTAGATAAAGGTGAATTTGAAGTTTTTTATCAACCTATATTTAGTTTCAAAACAATGAAAATTGAATATCTTGAAGCATTGATTAGATGGAATCATCCTCAATTGGGTTTAGTATTACCTAGTAAATTTATTCCAATGGCTGAAGAATCAGAGCTTATTACTGAAATTACAAAACATGTTATATTTGAGGTAATGAAGAGTATACATGATTTACTAAATGATAATAATTGTAAATCCAAAATATCTATAAATTTTTCGCTTAAAGATTTAAAGAATGATTCTCTTTTTCATCTTTTTAAAAAGTATATGCAGAAGTTCAATATAAAAGGAGAAAATCTAATTATTGAGATTACAGAAAGAGAATTAATTGTAGATAATCTTGCAAACCAAGAAAATTTATCTCGTTATAGAAAATTAGGAATTTCATTTTCTATGGATGATTTTGGTACTGGTTATTCTAATTTAGGTTATTTAATTGATAAACCTTTTAATGCATTAAAAATAGATAGAACCTTTATATCTAAAATAGGAATTGATATAAAATCAGAAGAAATTATTAAAGCGACTATATCAATAGCAAAAGCATTAAAGCTTGAAATAATTGGAGAAGGTATAGAAACAAAAGAACAATTTAATTTTCTAAAAGATAATGGATGTGATTTTGCACAAGGTTTTTATTTAGAAGTACCAGAACCTATTTGTAAATTAATTGAATTAATAAAGAAAGATGAGAAGATAATTTTGGATAAACGATAATTTTTATCTTTTGATATATTTTATTAAGATTACTTTAAAGATATTCTACTATACTTCCAACATAAAAAAATTAAACAAAATAAAAAAGGATTTATTATATGTTAGTAACAAAAAAAGCTCCAGATTTCACAGCAACAGCTGTACTTGCAGATGGTCAAATAGTATCAGATTTTAATTTATACGAAAACATTGGTGAAAAAGGTGCAGTATTATTTTTCTGGCCATTAGATTTTACATTTGTTTGTCCATCAGAAATCATTGCATTCTCAAAAAGAGTTGAAGACTTCGCTGAGCGTGGAATTCAAGTAATTGGTTGTTCAATTGATTCTCAATTTTCTCACTTTGCATGGAGAGAAACAGCAGTTGAAGCTGGTGGAATTGGAAGAGTTAAGTTCCCAATGGTTGCAGATTTAAATAAACAAATTGCAAAAGATTATGATGTATTATTAAATGAATCAGTAGCATTAAGAGGTTCTTTCTTAATTGATGCAGATGGAACTGTAAGACACTCAACTATTAATGATTTACCATTAGGTAGAAATATTGATGAAATGATTAGAATGGTAGATACAATGTTATTTACAAATGAACATGGTGAAGTTTGTCCTGCAGGATGGGCTAAAGGTGATGAAGGTATGAAAGCTTCAACTGAAGGTGTTGCTGAATACTTAGGTAAACACGAGGGTGATTTATAATATATCGTTAAGATATATTATAAATAATAAAGAAATTAAAAGGAAATAAAATGAGTAAATATATTGAATTAACAAACGAAAATTTTGATGAAAATGTAAACGAGGGTGTTGCACTTGTAGACTTTTGGGCTCCATGGTGTGGACCTTGTAGAATGCTAGCTCCTGTAATTGAACAATTAGCAGAAGATTTTGATGGTAAAGCAAAAATTTGTAAAGTAAACTCTGATGAACAAACAGATTTAGCTACAAAATATGGTGTAAGATCATTACCAACTATGCTTTTTATGAAAGATGGTAAAATTGTAGATCAACTAATAGGTGCTTCACCTAAACAAGCAATTGCTGATAAAATAAATTCTTTATTATAGAATACAAATTCAAAGAGATATTAACATAAGTTTTATCTCTTTGTTTTACTGAAAATTCCCATATTAATTATTTCTATTTAAATTATCTTTTCCAATAAATTCTTTTTCATTTGCATTTGTAAGAATAAGTTTAGCAATTAGATTTGTCTGTTTAGCTACTTCATCAGTAGCAAATGCGATATTAGCATTTTCTTGTGTTTGTTGATCTAAAGATGTAATAGCATCGTTGATTTGGAATATTCCTTTTTGTTGTTCTTTAGAAGCTATTTCCACATTTGAAATTAACTCAAGTGTTTTAGAAATAGAGTCATTTAATTGTGTATACCCATTTATCATTTCATCGGATATTTTTTTACCATTATTTGCTTTTTCATTTGCTTTTTCAACTAATATTTTGATTTCATTTGCTGCTTCAGCTGATCTCCCAGCTAAGTTTCTAACTTCTTGTGCAACAACTGCAAAACCTTTTCCTGCCTCACCTGCAGTAGCTGCTTCAACTGCTGCATTAAGTGAAAGTATATTTGTTTGGAATGCAATTTTATCAATTATACTAATTGCATCACTTATTGCGCTTACTTCTGTATTTATTTCATTCATTGCTTTTGTTGTTTGATTTGATAGATTTTGACCATTAGTTACGAAATTTTTTACTTCATTACCATGTGATGCCATATTAATTACATTATTTGTAGTACTTTCTACATTAGATGTAATTTCTTCTAAAGCAGCAGCAGTTTCTTCTAGGGCAGTTGCAGCTAGATTTGAGTTTGTATTTAGTACATCTACGTTTACTAATAATATATTAGAACTTTCATCTAGGGTTAAACCGTTTGATTTATTCTCTATTAACATTGTAGTAATAGCATCTTTTAGCTTATTTATATCAGTAACTAAGAGTTCAAGAACTCCACCTTTTTCAATATTGTTCAATTTTAATTCATTTCTATAATCATAATTTGAATATTCTTCTAATACAGTATTTACTTCTATAAAATGCTGTTTAGTTGCTCTAATCATAGAGTTTACTCTATTTTTAAAATCTTCTAATGATGAATTGGATGTTGTTGCTTCAATAGTTTCACTATACCAACCTTTTTCTACTCTAGATATTGTTAATTTAGCTTTTTCTATTAGATTATTATCTTCATCGATTCCTTTTTTAATACTTTCAATATTCTTATTAACAACTTTTGACATTTGTCCTATTTCATCTTTTGAATTTAAGGCTATACTTTTTACAGAAGAAGTTTCTTTATTTAAATAAGCAAAGAAATCTAATAATCCTTCTTTAAATATTTTTATAGAACTTGTTAAACAGTTGGCTATGACTAACCCTATGATTAGTGAAAATGAAATTGCAATAAATAGTATTATAATTGTTGTAATAAGAGCTCTTTTGCCTTCTGCTTGAGCCATAGCATTAAAACTTGAACCCTTAGTGTTTGCAAAATCTTTAAGATAATCAACTTTTTTATTTAATAAATTTATATGAGCTATATCTTTTTCTTTTGAAATTTTTGTAGCATATTTTTTATCACCTTTCTTAATAGAACTAATTATTTCATCACGAATAGTTTTCCATGATGTAAAGGTATTTCTTGCTTCATTAACTTTTTCTTTATTACCGAGAAATCTTTTTTCTAAAATATCAAAATATTTAAATGTTTCTTTTTCATAACTATTTATTTTAGTAATTGCATTTTGTATTTCTGCCTGATTTTTAGCTAAAGCGATATCTTTCATAGAATTGTTTATTGATACAATTTGAAGATTTACATCTCTAACTGCAACACTTACTGTAAATGGATGTTTATACATTTTTTGTGTTAAATTTGATAATGTTTGTAATTCAATTATGGAATAGACTCCAAATACCATAATAATAGCAATTAGTGTTCCAAAACCAATTGCAAGTTTTACTTGTATTTTTATGTTTTTCATATTTTATGTTTCCTTAAATTATTAAAATAATTTTTATTATATATATACAATTGTATCTAAGTTAATGGATATTTAACAACTAAATGAATATAAGTTTTATAATAAATATAATAATAATGTTTTCTATATTTTATATTCTACTTAAAGGTAGAATTAAAGTTACTTTGCTATTATTTAAATAAATACAAAAAGGAAATAATATGAAAAAAACAAATATATTAGAAAATTTAGAATACAATGAAAATAAAGTATTAATTACACCTTTAATGGAAACAGAAATATCAAAAGAGATAAGAATAGTTTTTAAAAAAGACCAAATAATGAAAGAGCACAAAGCTGGATATCCTATTAGTGTAGAAATATTTGAAGGTGAAATTGATTTTGGTGTTGATGGTAATATTTATAATCTAATAAAAGGTGATATTGTAGTTTTAGAAGCAAATGTAAAACATGATTTAAAAGCAAATGCTGACTCAATAGTACGCCTTACTTTATCTAAAAAAGACACTGTAAATAGAGTTAAAGGAGTACTAAAACTTTAACTATGTAATACTATATATTAATTATACTTTTCATAAGAAGATTTTGCTTCTTTTGGAAGGTATCCAAAATTAGTTTTAAATCTCTTTTAATATAAGTTTTCCCAATATTTTTGACTCTTCTTTTGATTAAATTTGTATTCTTTAAACCTTTAGATAAGTCATCTATAGTATCTTTTTAGGTACTACCTTTCTTTTAAGTAAGTTCTTGTTTTTATATTATGAATAAGCTAAAGTTTTGTTAATTCAAATTTAATCAAGGAGAGATGATGAAAAAAAAAGTTTTAAGAAATAAATATATAAAAGGTGTATCAGTATTGTTAGGCTTATCTTTAATGCTAAATGTTCAAGCTAGTGAACTACCAAATTTTTTGGATAAAAATGATATTCAAAATGCGGAATTTAAATGTTTAACAAAAGCAGCTAAATATACGGCTAATGAGCAAAAATATGTGGATATATTATGGGATGAAACGCTTTCTTATTTAAATGCTTATGCTAAGGCATTAACAAATCCTACTCAAAGCGATTGTTTAAATTCAGATGAAGCAATGATTGATTCTACAAATGGTGTTAAAAAAATGTGTATCATGGATAGACGAGATATGAAAAATATGGTAAAAAATATTTATCAAGTAATAAACAATCCAGATAAAGCTAAAGTGTGTTTTAGTGCAAGAGAAGATGTTGATTGGATTTATAGTCCAGGAAAAGAGATTGAAGAAAAATCACCTGTTGCTCAATGGTTAAAAAGAAAAACATTTAAAGAATTCTTTGATAAAGATGTTACAAATGTAGAAGTAAAAAAATTAGGACAAACATTCTCTGATAATTTTTATAAAATGGTAACAGGAGATGAAGTAAAAATGCCATTAGTATTTCCCTATGATATAAGTGCAAATGCATTACCAAACTTATGGGCAGCTGCTGGATGGTATCCAATGTATGCACAAGAGAGTAAACGTAATGATAAAAACTTTACTAATATTCGTGGAGGATATGCATATGCTGAAATATTTGGACATTGGGGATTATTACGAGTTGATGAGATTAATGGTGAAAAAGTTGGTGCAGAAGTTGGTATGACAGTACAGTCAGTTGATACTTTTTATCCATATCATAATCATGCTATTTCTGAAATATATTATAATATGAGAGTTCCTGCTTGTACAAAACAATTCAAAAGTTTTGCAATAAAAGAAGATTCCCATTTATTAAAAACAGTTAAAGAAACATCAAAAATGAGAAGAGTACAATTTGACTCATCACAAAAAAATGAAGATAAAATGTGGAATGATAGTACATATGTAAAAGATCCATTAATGTACTTTCATGAAAATACTATACATGCATTTGAAATAGATGGTAATTGTGAAGCAAAACCTGAAGAAAGAGCGATTGTATCAGTTTGGGCAAGAAGTAATGCTCATGACAAAAGAAACGACTATGGAACAACATTACTATGTGAATCAGCTAATAAACCAGGAACTCCTGCAAATAGAGGTGAAATGATTCAATGTGATTTAACACATACAAAATGGTAATATATTTTTAAATTATAGGAGAAGACAATGGAGTACAAATATATTTTAGTAGAAGAAAAAAATAATTGTGTTGGAGTAATTACTTTAAATAGACCTAAAGAATGGAATGCTTTATCATCTTCTTTGATAATTGAAGTTTCTAATGCAATTAAAAAGTTTGAAGAAGATAAAAAAATTGGTGCAATTGTTTTAACAGGTGGAAATAAAGTATTTGCAGCTGGTGCAGATATTAAAGAACTAGTTACATTGGATTTTGCAAGTGCTTATAACAATGAATTTATTACAAAAGAATGGAAAGGATTAGAAAATCATTCAAAACCAATAATTGCAGCAGTTTGCGGTGTTGCACTTGGTGGAGGATGTGAACTATCTCTTTTATGTGATATTGTTATTTGTGATGAAACTGCAAAGTTTGGTCAACCTGAAGTTAAAATTGGAACAATGCCAGGTATTGGTGGAACACAGAGATTAACAAGAGCAGTTGGAAAATCAAAAGCTATGCTTATGTGTTTGACAGGAGAAATGATAGATGCACAAGAAGCTAGAGATTATGGACTTGTTGCAAAAATAAGTGAAGAAGGCAATGTAATTGATGATGCAATCCAAATTGCTACAAATATCGCTTTAATGAGCCAACCTATTGTAAAACTTATAAAAGAATCAATAGATAACTCTTATGAATCAAGTTTACAAGTAGGTTTAAAAAGTGAAAGGAAATCTTTTTATTCAACTTTTTCTCTAGAAGATAAAAATGAAGGTATGAATGCTTTTATTGAAAAAAGAAAAGCAATTTTTAAAAATAAATAAATGTAAATTTGCCACTTCACCTTTGTATATTTTTCAGTGAAATTATGGAAAAATATACAATTGGTGGATTTGCATTGTTTATTTTATAGTGTCTAAATTAAATATTAGTTTTATTCTACGTAAGTGTGCTTATTACTTTTTTTATCTTTACTATTATCTATTTTATATTCATTAGTGAATTTATAAGATAAATCTGAATAATGACAATCGTTACATCGCACTGTTTTTTTAGGATCAATTTCCATATTTTGTCCAATATAAATATTAGTACTCTCGCATCTAGGACATATAAGATTTATTTCATTGTTAAGATGTTTAAACATTTAATACTCCGATTTTAAATTTGTATGATATTAGCATTTTCTTTTAAAGTATATTAAAAATATTTGATTTTGCAATAATTAATGATTTAAATCAATTGATTTCTAACAAACTCTAAATAATGCCCTTCTTTTTCTTCTAATTCTTTATGATTACCTCTTTGTACAATTGTACCTTCTTCTAAAACATAAATCATATTAGCATTTTTAACTGTACTTAATCTGTGTGCTATTGTTATTACAGTTTTGTTTTTTAGAAACTTTTCTAAAGCTATAAAGAGTTTTGCTTCTGTATGTACGTCAAGTGCAGATGTTGATTCATCAAAGATAACAACACTTGGGTTGGCTATAATCATTCGAGCAATTGATAGTCTTTGTCTTTGACCTCCACTTAATCTAATTCCATGGCGTCCTACTATTGTGTCTAGTCCTTGAGTCATTTTTAATACAACATCATCTAATTGAGCAATTTTTAGTGCATCAAATATTTGTTTATCATCTATATTTTCATTTCCCATTGTGATATTAAATCTTAGTGTATTATTAAAAAGTATTGGCATTTGAAGTACTAAAAAGATATTTTCTCTTAGACTTTGTCTATTTAATTTATCAATACTTATATTGTTATATAAAATATCACCACTATTTTTTGAATAAAAAGCTGATATTATTTGAGCTAAAGTTGTTTTCCCACTACCACTTGCTCCAATTAGTGCTACTTTATCACCACTTTTTATATCTAATGAGATATTTTTTAATATATTTTTTTCTCCATTGTATGAAAATGTTAAATCTTTTATTGAAATATTTACCTTTTTTTCTTTTACACAAAGTATTTCTTTTCCATTTTTCTCTATATCTAAATCTAGAATTTTATTTATTCTATTAATTGCGGCATTTGCACTTGCGTATGAGTATTGTATTGATAATATATCTTGAACAGGTGTCATAATAAACCAAATATAACCAAACATTGCAAACATCATACCAATTGATAAACTATTATACTCAACTAAAATAAGTCCAGATGATCTAAATATTTCAAAAGCAATTAAGAATATTGTAAAGGAGAATCTTTCATAAGCAACACTTTTATAGTTATATTCATTTGATGTTATTTGAATATTTTTTGCTTTTTTAATTGCTTTATTAAAAAAATATTCTTCTTTGTTACTAGCTTTTATTTGCCCAAATAAATCTAATGTTTCTCCTACATTATCTTGAAATTCTTCAATTGCTTGGTTTTCTTGTTTCTTCAAATTACCAGTTTTTTTAGATATTTTTTTTGAAAGAACCATTATAATAGGTTGAATAAATAAAATCATCATTCCTAATATTGGGTCAATTGCAATTATTACAATTGCAACTGCAATTAGTGTTAACACAGAAGCAACAAATTTACTTGCTATTGAAATGATAAAAGTATCAAGCGTATTTATATCTGTTACAAGATTTGATGAAATAGCACCAGATCCTAGGCTTTCATATTCATTCATATTTACTAATTTTAAGTGAGTTAATATTTTTACCCTTAATTTATAAGTAACATATTTTGAAATATAAGTGAAGATTTTTGTAATAGCAACTGTAAAAATGAAATGCATTAATCGTAAAAAAATTACGACAAGAGTTACAATAGCAATATAATAAAATGCATTTCCTACACCAAAAGTGTCATTTATGGTATTTACAAAAAAAGCAGGTTTTTTTAGTAATACTTCATCCACTAAAATAGGTAACATTAAAGGTATTGGAATACTTATTAAAATAGCAATAAATGTAATTATTTGACCAATAATTAAGTGTTTTTTATTGTCTAGTAGAAGTTTAAAAATATATTTAAATGATATGTGATTGTTCATAGTTGTCTTTCTTAATTTAATAAGTTAAGTTTTACTATAAATAACTTAAATTAAATTAAATCTATAGCCAATACCTGAGATATTTTTTATTAATTCTTTATATGTTTTTTTTCTTAGTTCTTTTACGACAGATCTTAATGCATCTTGAGTCATTGAACCTTCCCAAATGCTTTTATCAATTTCTTCATATGAAACTGTATTGTTCATTTTTTTTATCATAAGTTTAAAAAAGTCATTTTCTTTTTTTGATAATAAAACAATTTTTTCATCTTTTAATAAAACCTGATTATAATAATCGTAAACATAATTATTTTTTAAATCTAATATATTTGATTTATTTGAATCATGTAAATGCACACAATCTTTTAATGAGAAAATTAAATCTTCCCTTGTTATAGGTATTTGCAAATACTTAACAAGTTCTAAATGTATTCCATTAATTAAATGTGAATCTTCTATTAAATCCGTAGCAATAATAATTTGAACTTTTTTATTTTTATTTCTAATGTCTTTAAAATATTCAGTGATATTATATTCTGAAAATATAATATCAATTTTTTTATCATTTAAAATATCTGACGCTTCATCTAAATTATATGAAATATAAAACTCTTTAGCACTCATATTCAAGTAGTTTATAGCAATATCTTGTGTGAAATTATTTGATATATATAATATATTTAAGTACTTTAATTCTTTCATGTATATTCCTATTTTTATATTGAATAGATTTATAACATAAAATAAATAAAAAACTATTTAAATTATTTTTTATACTTACAAAATCTATTTTATTGGAGCTGCTAACATTTTTTCACAAACTTCAAGTTTCATGCCTTCATGAAAGCTACAATTAAGACCACATTTATAAGTTCCAACATCTACGATATTTAATTTTTGTAGTTGTTTTTCTGATTCTTGTTGACATTCTTGTAGGCTTTTGAAAGTCATTGGACTTTTAAGACTTCTTTTATTATTATTTTTATCTGGATAGATAAAAGAATTCCATTTTTCTTCTTTTGGATCACCAAAACATCCTGTAAAAAGTACAGCAGCAGTTGTTAATAGTAGTAGGTTTTTAAACATTCAAACTCTTTTTTTTTGTTTGATTGTAGTAAAATTATATTTATAAAACCTTAAACTACAACATTCTGAAGTGCTTGTTTTATAAGATCAAAATCTTTGAGTTCTTCTTTTAATCTTAAATTCTCTAAATAAAGTTCAATTGCCTTATTTAATTGTTCACTTATTTTTCCTGTTGATGCTGCTTTATTGATAGTATCAGGTTTGTAACCTAACTCAAAAGATAATTTTTTATAGGTAAGATGTAAATCTTTACAAACTTGTTTTATTATATTTGGGTGCAAATTATCATATAATTCATTTGTATTTATATTAAATGAATCTGCTATATCACAGATTACATCTTTTTTAAGAATTAAAATATTTCTATAATAATAGTGTTTTGAACTTGGTTGAAATAGTTTTAAATTTTCCTTGGGAACTGAAATAAATAGTTTTTTACCATTACATCCAATCATTTCATCAAATACAGTAACTAAACTATTTTCATTCAAATGTTTGAATGTTTCAATAAACATAAAAGAGTTAATATATTTTGTTTTTGTTTTTGATTCTTTGTATTCTTCAAAAGTAAATTCTATATCTTCTTTTTTATATTTAAAGGAAAGATTTTCTTTAGACATATTTGTTTTTATTACTATATGAAAATGTAATAAATTGTCTCTATTATTTGAAAAAATATTTACTAAATTTTCTATGTTTATATTATATTGTTCGAATAAGATGTTTATAATATTTTCAATATATGTTATATCTTTATAAGGGTTATCTATATCTCTTACTAAATATGGTATTTTATTGAATACTTTTCCTAATTGTGTCATAAATAATTCCAACTTTCTGCTAGCTTTGTTACATATATTATACATAATAGCTAAGGTTTTTTATTTACTATTTCATTAAAGAAGTGAAAAAAACAGTAAAAAACAGTAAAAAAAATTCTATATTATTGTAATGCTATGAGAACGCTATTTTTTTGTTAAAAAAATGCTATTTTTGCTACACTTGGGATTAAACAATTATTCCACAGTTATTATGTTATAATAATAATAAAATAAAAAAAGTGCGGGTAATGAAAAAGATTTTTATATTATTTTTTCTTATGATTAGTTTCGCTTTTGCAAAAGTGGATTATTCAGAAATGAGTACACAAGAATTAATTGCAATAATGGGCTATGTAAAAGATGAAAATAAAAAACAGTTTGTTCAAGAGTTGAATTCTAGGACATCAACAATGAGTGAGAAAGAGAAAACTACTTATGAAAACAATTTACAAAAGTTAAATAAATAATGAAAACAAAATTATTATTACTAGAAGATGATCTTACTTTAAATGAAACTGTTGTTGAATATTTTGAAGATGAAGGTTATGAAGTAGTTTCAGTTTATGATGGAGAAGATGCTCTTTCTGCTATTTATGAAAATAGTTTTGATTTATTGCTTTTAGATGTAAATGTTCCTAAAATAAATGGTTTTGAAGTTTTAAAAACTATTAGAAATGAAGGTAACACAACTCCTGCTATTTATATTACATCATTAAACTCAATGGATTCTTTAGAAAAAGGGTTTGAAAGCGGTTGTGATGATTATATTAGAAAACCTTTTGCATTAAAAGAACTTTTAATTAGAGTCCAAACAATAATCAAAAGAGAATTTTCTGTAAAAAATAAACTAATAGTAATTGATAAAAATATTACTTTTGATTCTAAATCAAATGAACTACTTTGTAATGGTGAAGTTGTTAAACTCAATTTTAAAGAGTTGAAACTTTTAAAGTTTTTTTTACAAAATCCAAATGAACTTTTAGTTCATGATAGAATTTATGATTATGTTTGGGAATATGATGAAGAGTATAGTGACAATTCATTAAGAACATATATTAAAAATCTTAGAAAAGTATTAGGAAAAGAAAAAATTGTTAGTCTTAAAAAGCTTGGATATCGATTTAACCAAGAGCGAGGCTAGAACTCTTCTCGGATTTAGTCTTTTATATTCTTTTCTAGTTCTTGTAATAATTGGTGGTATTTCTTTTACTTATTATCAATTCCAAAAAGATTTAATGCTACAAGAAAAACGAGATGCACTTCAAGAGTATTCAAATGATTTAATTTTTAAATTAAAAGATTTACATGTAAATTTTGATAAATATAAATATTATCCTAGAGATGAAAAGTTCAATTCTGCTATTTTTGATAGCGATAAAAAATTAATATTTTCTACTTTAAAATCTAAAGCAGTAAATTTTGAAAAAGTTGCTTATATTTCAAATGAAATGATTCATTTTATTAAAGAGCCAGAATCTTATTATTTAGGATCAAAATATGTAATTATTGAAGTTCCAGATGATAATGTATGGTTTATAAAAGTTAAAAAAGATATTATTACTTATTCTTTAATTGCCTTTAGTTTTATGTTTATGATTGGTTATTTTATCTCAAAATTATTTTTAAAACCAATGCGTGATGCACTTCATTTATTAGATAGATTTATAAAAGATACTACTCATGAATTAAATACACCAATTTCTGCAATTATTACAAATATAGAAATGATTGATAAAGATACATTAGATGAGAAGTTGGCTAGAAAGATTAATCGTATTGATATTGGAGCTAAAACAATTTCTAATATTTATGAAGATTTAACATTTCTTACTTTGGATAATAAAATAATTTCACAAAATGAAGAATTAAATTTGACAAATATTTTAAAGCAAAGGGTAGAATATTTTAAAAGTTTAGCAACCATCAAAAAGATAAATTTTATTCTTAACTTAGAAAATAATATATATTTAAATTGTGATGCTAAGAAAATATCAAAATTAATAGATAATTTAATTTCAAATGCAATTAAATATAATAAGATAGCTGGGAGTATAACCATTTGTTTAAATGAGAATAATTTTAGTATAGAAGATACAGGAAAAGGAATGAACAAAGAAAACTTATCAAACTTATTTGAAAGATACTCACGCTTTGACAATAGTGTAGGAGGCTTTGGTATAGGACTTAATATTGTATCTTTGATAGCAAAAGAGTATAACTTAGAAATTGATGTAAAATCAGAAATTGATAAAGGAACTAAAATAGAGGTGAAATGGTGAAATTAATATTAACATTAGTTCTTTTGGTCTCTTTTTTAAATGCTGCAAAAACTAAAAAAACTGTATATGAGAATAATTGTATAAAATGCCATAGAAAACTTCCTGTTTCAATTGATAAATATTTTTATAGATATTTATTGAAATATAGCAGTGAAGATAGAGTAAAAGAATCTATGTTTAGATATTTGAAAAAGCCAAGTAAAGATATGACAATAATGCCTGAAGCTTTTATAAAAAGATTTGGTATTAAGAAAAAAACTACACTTAGTGACAAAAAGTTGTATAAAGCTTTAGATATATATTGGGAAAAATATAAAATATTTGGTAAACTAAAATAATAGATCTTCACAATAAGTACACTATTTAAAAATATACTTCTTTTATATAATTTAAAAGGAGTTGAAAATGAATAAAATATTATTAACTATTTTACTATGCTCTACTTTTGCTATTGCTAAACAACATACAACTTATGTAAAAGCTTATGTAACACATTCTGAACCAGTTTATGAATATAGACAAGAAAATGATTCTTATGAAAATAATCATTATAGAAGCGATTACAATGATGGCTATTCAAATAATTATTCTAATAATAATGATATAGGTCTTGATACAATTGTAGGTGGAACTATAGGAGTTATTATTGGAAATCAAATTGGTAAAGGTAATGGTAAAACTGCTGCTAAAATTGTAGGAGGATTACTTGGTGCTTCTGTTGCTAATAATTCAAGATACAATGATACTTATTCTAATGCAAATTATTCAAGGAATTATGAGAATAATAGATATAGAAAACAACATAAAAATAGAAGACAGAAAGTTTTAGTAGGTTATAAAAATTATTTTATTTATAAAAATAGAGAATATTATAAATTTTCTAATCATAGAAAAAATAGAATTAAAATTACTGAAACAATAAGTTTTTAACTTAATAATCCTCTAATAATTTGTCGAGAGTTGTTCTCTGTTTATAACGAGTTGCTTTTCTAGACTATAACAAACTATATAGCTTATAATATCAAAGTAGTATTAAGTCGGAATCTACTTTAAATTTACTTAGATATAATTATAAAACTAAATAATATAGGTTACATATGAATATAAAAGATGAATTATTAGAACTTTTCCTTTTATTAGAAGAAAACAATTTTATAAATGCACATGATAAATGTGAAGATTTATGGCGTATATATAAAAATGATAAAAATACAAGAGAAGAATCTTTTATATTAAAAGCCTTTGTAAATGCGATTGCTTTCTTAGAGTTAATAAAAATGCAAAGATATGAGCATGCAAAGAAAATATGGCAAATTTTTAAGAAATATGAAAATTTAATAGAAGAAATAAATTCACAAAATAAAATAGAGTACAAAAAAATACAAAAATTAATTTATACAAAAAGAGAAAATATAAAAATATGATAATTTTAGATTTTGAAACAAATTCACAAAATATTGGTGATGTAATAGAAGTAGCAGCTGTTAAACTAAAAAAAATAAAAGATAAATATGAACTTGTAGATAAATTTCATAGATATTATCTTTCAAGATACAGTGTAAACCCTTATTCTTATGAAGTTCATAAATTAACACCTGAGTTAATTTTAGCACATAGAAAAGATAAAACTTATTCTTCATATTTTACAGAAGATTTAGATTTTGTACAGTTTTGTGAAGATAGTGATACTTTAGTTGCTCATAATATCTCTTTTGAATTAAGACACCTAGATAGAATGGTTAAATTTCAAAATCATTTTTGTACAATGAAAGAAAACAAAAATATTGTAAAAGCTATAAATAAAAATGGGAATATTAAAAATCCTAAATTAGATGAAACTTGTATTTTTTATAATATTGATTTTGATGATGTGCAATATCATAGTGCTACTTATGATGTTTCTAAAACTTATGAAATATTAAAATGTATGAAGGTTATTTAAAAAAGACAAATAAGAAATCTTATTTGTCTTGAAATATCTTATTTTCTAAAGTTTCTATTTGCATCTCTTTTTGTAGTTTTTTTAGAGACTTTTTGATTAGGTTTTCTAGTAGTTTTACTAGTTTGTTTTGGTTTACCATTTTTATCTTTTAAACCTTTTTTTTGTGAAAGAGGTCTTCTTTTATGAACAAAGATTCTAGGTTTTTTCTCACTTGGTTCAAAGCCTTCTACTTCTTCTCTTCCTAAATCAAGGATTAACTCTTTTTCAATAGCTTTCATAGCTTTATAATCTTTTACACTTAAAAGAGTAATAGCTAAACCAGATTGTCCAGCTCGACCTGTTCTTCCAATTCTATGAGTATAATCATTAACAGTTTCAGGTAGTTCAAAATTTACAACAAGTGGAAGCATTTGAATATCAATACCACGTGCTGCAATATCTGTTGCTACTAATACTCTGTTATCACCTGATCTAAACTTTCTTAAAGCTTTTGCACGTGCAGTTTGTCTAATATCACCATGAATACATGAAGCTGGTAAACCATCAAGATTTAAGTGTTCAACTAAACCATCTGCTTCTTTTTTAGTATTTACAAAAACTAAAACTTGTGAGTAGTTTTCTGAACCAATAATATAAGATAATAATGCAGCTTTTTGATCTGGATCAACTTCTATTATTCTTTGAACAATTTTTTTAACACTTGATCGCTGAGATGAAGTTTCAATAACAACTGGATTTTTTAAAAACTCTTTTGCAAGTTTTTTAACATTTTGATTCATAGTTGCTGAATACATTAAAATTTGTCTGCTTTGATTAGCTTCTAAAAATATTGCTTCAATATCTGCTAAGAATCCCATATCAAGCATAGTATCAACTTCATCAACAACCAAAGTTGTAACAGAAGATAAATCAACAGTTTTATTTCTAATATGCTCTTGTAATCTTCCCGGTGTTGCTACTAAGATATCCAAACCACGTGCTATTTTTTTAGCTTGTGTTGTAGATGAAACTCCACCATAAACAACAGCTTTTTCAATCAAAATATATTTTGAAAAATCTTCAATAACTTTTGATATTTGATTTGCTAATTCTCTTGTTGGTACAATAATTAAAGCTCTTAATGTCTTTGCTTTTAAACCTTCTTGATTCTCGTGAATCTCATTTAAAATTGGTAATAAAAATGCAGCAGTTTTACCTGTACCACTTTGTGCAGCTGCTAATATGTCTTTTTTCTTAAGTGCTATAGGTATAGACTTTTGTTGTATTTCCGTTGCTTTTTCATACTCTAAATCTTTTAATGCGTCGATTAATAGAGAATTTAAGTTCATAGAAGTAAATGTTTCGATAACAATTCCTTTTTATTTTATATATTATTGCGATTATATCTAAATATTTGCTATTATTGCAGAAAAGGTATTTTTTTATGTTAAGAAAAATCTTATACCCCTTGATCTTATGTATATTAGCTTACATACTTTATATAAATAATGATGCTAAAGTTATAATAACAGGAATTGCTATTTTTCTAATTGGAATGATATTTATGGAAGATGGTTTTAAACTTTTTAGTGGTGGAATATTGGAAAAAATATTATCTAAAGCTACGAATAATATTCCAAAAGCAATATTTACAGGTTTTCTTTCAACTTCAATTATTCAAAGTTCTTCTTTAATTTCGGTAATAATAATATCTTTTTTAAGTGCTGGACTTATTTCTTTAAGTGGTGCAATTGGAGTTATTTTTGGCTCAAATATTGGATCTACTACAACTGCTTGGATTGTATCAAGTTTTGGAATGGAAATAAAAATAGCAGCTTTTGCTTTTCCTATGATTATATTTGGAGTGATTTTTAAATTTTCAGAAAATAAAGTTTATAAAGGTTTGGGTAATGTACTTTTAGGTTTAGGTTTTGTTTTTTTAGGAATTTCTTATATGAAAGATGGTTTTGATACTTTAAAAGATGGTATTGATTTATCACAATTTGCAATGAAGGGTAGCTTAGGAATATTAGTTTATATTTTAATTGGAATTATTGCTACTGTTGTTATTCAATCTAGTGCTGCAACAATGGCACTTATTATAACAGCTTTAATGACAAATCAAATTTTATATATAAATGCATTGGAGCTTGCAATTGGTGCAAATATTGGTACTACTGTAACCGCCGTTGTTGCTGCAATTTCTTCAAATGCAAATGGTAAAAGGCTAGCTGTTGCACATTTTATATTTAATATTATAACCGCAATAATTGCAATTGTTTTCTTATATCAACTAGCTAATATGGTTGATTTTTTAGCAAGTAAAATTGCAATATCAGAAGATAATTATGCAATGAAATTAGCACTATTTCATACAGTATTTAATGTTATTGGGGTTTTAGTTGTTGCTCCTTTTACTTATAAACTAGAAACATTTTTACAAACACTTTTTAAAGATGAAAAAACATCTATACTAAAACCTTTATATCTAGATGATGTTGTAATTACAATGCCAGATGCTGCTCTAGAGGCTATTAAAAATGAAACAATACATTTATATGATAATTCGGTTGAAGTGATTTCTCATGCATTATATCTTCATAGACACAATTATTTAGGTAGTCATGATATTTCTTCTGTAGTAAAAAACTCAAATACTCAGATACATATTGATATTAATGATTTTTACACTAATAAAATAAAATCTTTATACGGAGATATAATACATTTTTCAATTTTAGCTCAAGAGAATATGGATGAAAATTATAAAAATAAAATTTATTCTTATAAACTAGCTTCAAAAGATATTGTAGAAGCAATTAAAGATATTAGGGACTTACATAAGAATATTTCAATATATTTAAAATCAGAAAATATATATATAAAAGATGAGTATAACAATTTAAGAATTAATATTGCAAAAACTATTAATATAATTAATGATTTAAGAAATAATAAAGATGATGTAGAAGTTTTATCAAATTTGGAAGTTTTAAAAGAAGACATAAAGAAATTGGATGATTTACGTAATAATAGGATAGATACTTTTATTAGAGAAAATAAAATAAGTACAACAATGGCAACATCTTTAATAAATGATTCTGCATATGCACATAATATTTCAAAAAAACTTATAGAAGTAGCAAAAATATTATGGATTGAAGATAAGCAAATACAAGAATTAGGAGAAGAGTTATGAAAATTGGGAAACTGTTTGAGAAAATAGAAAAGTTTTGTGAAAAGTCTATTGATAAAAGTAGCGAAGATAAAGAGAAAAGAGCTAAATTAAAAAGAATTATATCCATAAAAATAAAAAAAACTAAGTCAAATATTAAAAAATCAGATAATGATTTGGAAATAAATAAATTCAATAAGAAATTAAAAGTTCTTAAAAAACTTTCTAAAAAAGTTGACTTTTAAGATATATGAAAAAATTACCAATAAATGATGTAATTCCTAAAATTCAAGAAACACTTAAAAATACTAATAAATTAATTTTAGAAGCCCCAGCTGGTGCTGGTAAAAGTACAATGGTTCCAATCTCTTTATTAGATGAATTATGGTTAAAAGATAAAATAATCATAATGCTAGAACCAAGAAGAGTAGCAGCAAGAGCTGTAGCTTTTCAAATGGCAAAACTTCTAGGTCAAAAAATTGGGCAAACAGTTGGTTATCAAGTAAAAATGGATTCTTGTTTCTCAAAAGATACAAAAATATTAGTAGTGACAGAGGGAATACTAACAAGAAAATTACAAAGTGATCAAGCCTTAGAAAATGTTGCAATGATTATATTTGATGAATTTCATGAAAGAAGTATTCATACTGATTTATCTCTTGCTTTATCTTTACAATCTCAAGAGTTACTAAGAGATGATTTGAAAATTCTTTTAATGTCTGCAACACTAAACTCCTCAAAAATTGCATCTTTACTTGGAGATGTTGAAGTTATAAAAAGTAAAGGAAGAATGTTTGATATTGAAGATATTTATTTAAAAGAAGATATTAAACATCCAACACAAGAAGCATTAAATGATATATTATTAAGTCTAATTTTAAAATCAATAAAGGAAGATGAGGGTGATATTTTAGTTTTTTTAGCTGGAATGAAAGAAATCAGGAATATAAGCGAAAAATTAAATTATAAATTATCAAATACTAATATCGAAATATTACCTTTACATTCAAATCTAACAAAAGAAGAACAAGACAAAGCTATAAATAAGTCTATAAATAGAAAAGTAATTCTTTCAACGAATATTGCCCAAACTTCACTTACTATTGAAGGTATAAAAGTTGTAATTGATTCTGGCTTAGAAAAACAAATAAGATTTAATCCTTCAAATGATATGAATCATTTAGAATACACATTTATCTCAAAGCAATCGGCAATACAAAGAGCAGGGCGAGCTGGAAGATTAAGTAGTGGAAAGTGTTATAAGTTATGGCATAAAAATAGAATATTAAAAGAGTCTTCAAAACCTGAGATTTTAAGAGCTGATTTATCTTCATTTTTACTTGATGTTACACTTTGGGGAGTTGAAGATTTAAGTGAATTAAAATTATTAGATATTCCAAGTGATGAAATAATTGATTCTTCTAAACAACTTTTAAAAGATATTGATATGTTAGATGCAAAAGGAAATATTACAAGATATGGAAAGCAATCTTTATCCTTGGGAATTCATCCACGATTTGCAAATATGATATTTAAAGCAAATGATTTGGGTTTTGCAAAAGATGCTTGTTTATTAGCTTCTTTGTTACTTGAAAATGACATTTTTAAAAATAGCTTTTCTTCTTGTGATTTATATGAAAGATATTTAATCTTAAAAGAAAAAAGTTTTAATAATGAGTTTATTAATAAATATAGAGCAAAACAAGTATTAGACCAAAGTACATATCTTTATAATAAACTTGAAAGAACAATAGACATTACTAAAATTGCGAAAAATAATATAAAATTAGAAAAAGAAATGTTAGGCGTACTTTTATTATATGCATATCCAAATAGATTGGCAAAACTTCGTGAGAAAAATGATAATAAATATAAACTAAGTAATGAAAAAGGTGCACTACTAAATAATAAAGATATGCTTTTTAATAGTGAATATTTAGTAGTTCCAAGAATAAATGCAAAAGAGTTAAACTCTCATATAATTCACGCTTGTTCTATTTCTTTAGAGTATATAAAAAAGTATTTCTCTTCATATTTAAGACAAATTGATTTGGTAACTTATAAAAAAGAAAGAAATAGCTTAGATATAAAAACTGCTACTTATTTTTTCAAACTTGAACTATATTCAAATCCAAATTTAAAAATAAAAAAAGAGAAATATCCATTATTATTGATAGATTTGATTAAAAAAGAGGGATTAGAACTATTATCTTGGAGTAAAAAAGCGCAAGATTTAATATCAAAAGTATGTTTTATAAATTATCATATTAAAAATGAAGAACAAAAGAATACTGTAGATATAAAACTACCTGATTTTACACAAAATGGTTTATTAAAAGATATTAAAAATATTGAACCTTTTTTACAAAATATAACTTCAGTAAAACAGCTAAAAAATGTAGATACTTACTCTTATTTAACATCTTTAATACCTTGGAATGACTTGCAAACTATAGAAAAACTACTTCCAAATAGTATAAAAGTTCCAAGTGGTTCAAATATAAAAATTGATTATTCTGATATTAAAATACCTATTTTAAAAGTGAAAATTCAAGAAATATTTGGATTAAAACAAACACCTAAAATTTTAAATAATACTTTGGCTTTACAAATACATCTTTTAAGTCCAGCACAAAGACCTATTCAAATAACATATGATTTAGAAAGCTTTTGGAAAAACTCTTATGTTGAGGTTAGAAAAGAGTTAAGAGGGAAATATAAAAAACATTATTGGCCCGAAAATCCTTATAAAGCAATTGCTACAAATAAACTTAAAAGAAATATGTAAAATTACATATTTTTTATTTTTGTTTTAAAAATTTTATAGCATTTCCAAAATCAAGAGGTTTTGAGAATAAATATCCTTGCCCAATATTACAATCTAAGCTTAATAAATAGTCTTCTTGTTCTTTTTTTTCTATACCTTCTGCAACAGTTTTATATCCTAAACTTTTTGATAAGGCAATAATCGCTTTAGAAATTTGCATATTATTATTATCTATTGGAATATCATCAACAAAAGATTTATCTACTTTAATAGTATCAATAGGTAATTTACTTAGATAATTCATAGATGAATAACCTGTCCCAAAATCATCAATTGACATTCTAAATCCTAATGTTTTTAATTCTTCTAATATAGTTATATTTAGTTTATTAAATTCCATAATATATCTTTCAGTAATTTCTATTTCTATTTGAGAAGATAATATATTTGTTTTCTTTAGTATATTTTTTATTTTAGATATAAAATCTTTGTCTCTAAATTGAATACTAGATATATTAATTGCAATATATTGAAGTTGTTTATTTACTTTTTTAAATTCAATGAAATCTCTACAAGCTTGTTCGAAAATATACTCACCAATTTCTATAATCATTCCTGTATCTTCTGCAACAGGAATAAATACATTTGGAGAAATAGATCCGATTTTTTTACTATTCCATCTAACTAAAGCTTCAAATGATATTATTTTTCTATTTTTTAAAGTGTATTGAGGTTGATAATTTAAATATAATTCATTATTAAGAAGTGCAAGTTTTAAAGCTTGTTCAATTTTTAATTGATCATGTACATTTATTGATAATTCATTATTATAGTATTGGTAATTATTTTTACCTAGTTTCTTCGCATGATACATAGCTGTATCAGCATTTTTAATCAATGTAGTAATATTATTACCACTTGAAGGGAACATTGCAATACCAATACTTGCACTTATATTTAAAGTATGTTCAGCAATTTTAATAGGTTCTCTTATTGTATCAAGTATTTTTTGACAAACATAAGCAGCTGATTTTTTATCTCTTGCTGTTTCTAATACAATAATAAATTCGTCTCCACCCATTCTAGCAACCATATCAACATCTCTTAATACTTTTTTAATTCTTTTTGCTACATTTTGTAAGAGTATATCTCCTACTTGATGTCCCAAGGTGTCATTGATAATTTTGAATCTATCAAGATCTAAGAATAAAATAGACATTTCAAGGTGATTTCTTTTTGCAACTGAAAGAACATGAGCTAAATGTTCTTCAAGTTTTATTCTATTAGGTAAGTTTGTTAGACTATCATGATATGCTAAATAATCTGCTTTTTCTTGATTATCTATAATATCTTGTAAATTTGTATGAATTGAAATATATTTTACAATTTTATTATTTTTATCTTTTACAGCTGTAATATTTAACCATGTTGGAATTATGGTTCCATCTTTGGCTTGATCATAAATTTTACCTTTCCAATAACCTTTTTCTTTTATATTATGCCACATTTTTTTGTAGAAGAATCTATCATGTTTGAATGATTTTAATAATGATGGTTTATTGCCTAATAATTCTTCTTTTGTATATCCTGATATTTTTTGGAAGGCTTGATTTACTAATAAGATATTTTGTTTAGCATCTGTTATTACAATACCTTCTTCAGTATTTTCAAATACAATTGAAGATTCTTTTAATTCTTCACGCTGTTTTATATATTTTGTAATATCAAGTTTAATAGCAAGATAATTTCGTAGTTTTTTATTTATAAATATAGGAACAATTGAAGCTTTTTCATAAAAAATTGTGCCGTCCTTTTTTTTATTTATAAGTTCACCTTTCCATTTTTTACCTTCTTTTAATTTTTCATTTAAATCTGTAATAATAGTTTTATCTGATAATCCTGAAGATAAAACCTTTGGATCCTTGCCTAAAATTTCATTTTTTAAATAACCTGTAGTTGATTCAAAAATTTCATTTACATATAAAATTTTTCTATTTGAATCTGTCAATATTACAGAATTATCACTATGTTCAACTGCATATTTAAATGCTAATAATTCATCTTTTATTTTTAATGTATCCAAATATATTTTTACTAAACATAACATAATTAAAATAGATGAAATAAAGAATAAAAAAGAAATAATCAATTGTTGTTTTAAGTAATTATTATATATTTCATCAAGGTTATAATTCATTTCATTTAAAGGTTTATCTAATAATATTTTATTAGAATCTCTTGTTATTTTAAAAGACTTCTCTAATAATAAAATCATTTTATTTGAATGAATGAAAAAGTATTTTATTTGATTGTTATCTAATAGTGGGTTTTCTTTCTCTAATGATTTAATTTTTTTTCTTACTTTTTGAAAATCATTTGATATATTAATATAATTATGAAGAATTAAAAAAATAATATCATCAACTCCATTTCTAAGTTTAATATCATATTTTTTATTGTTTTTTATTGTTTTATTTAAATCAAGTAAATAGTGTAAAGAGTTTAAAATTGATGCCTGGATTGATTTATAATCCTCAATAAGTAAAAGTTTTTTTTCGTAAGTACTTTTTGTTAAATTTAGTTCTTTTATAATATCACTACCAAAATCTTTTTCTAAATTACTTGAATATAAGGCGTTTAAATTTGATTCAAATTCTTTAGTTTCATTTACAATAGTATCAAAATTTATAAATTGATCTTTTAATAAAAAGAAATGCTTAAATTCTCTTTCAATTAATATTAAATTTGATATATTTTTTTTATAAGTATTATAATGTTTTATATGATTCTCTATTTTAAAAAGGTAAGTAAATAATCCAAATAATATTAGTAAATTGAAAACTAATAAATAAATGAATAAACTTTTCTTTGTAAATTTCATAATTATTCTTTTCCTACTTTAATCTCACCATTTAATGATTTTAAGAATTCAACTATTTTAAAAACTTCAGCATCTGATATATCTCTTCCTAGTTGATATAAAGTCATTAATTTTACTACCTCATTTAAATCACTTACTCTTCCATCATGGAAATAAGGTGGAGTTTTTTCTATATTCCTTAAACTAGGAACTTTGAAGGAATATTTATCATTCTCATTCTTTGTAAGATTAAACTTTCCTAAATTCTTAATATCTGGATTTATCATAACCCCAAATTTACTATATAAGTTACCACCGATATTTATACCGTGATGACAAGAAATACAACCTTTTTCTTTAAATAATTCATAGCCTTCTTTTTGAATTTTAGTAATAGCATTTTTATCACCTCTTAAATATCTATCAAAAGGAGAATTAGGTGTAATTAAGGTTTTTTCATATTCACTTATTGCATCACTAATACTTTCTTTTGTAATTCCTTCTTTATATATATTTAAAAAAAGTTGCTTATATTCTGTTTGTTTTAATTTTGGAACAAGTATTTTAAAGTCATTGTCCATTTCCACTGGATTTTCTATTGGCCCTAAGACTTGTTCTTGTAGTGTTTTAGCTCGTCCATCCCAAAATTGTCTAAAATTAAAAACAGAATTTAATACAGTTGGTGCATTAAGTTCACCTTTTAATCCATTTATTCCTATAGATACTTTTAAATTATCATCCCCACCTTCTTTTAAAAAATGGCAACTTGCACAAGAAATAGTATCATTTCTAGATAATCTTGTATCATTGAATAATAATTTACCTAACTGGGCTTTTTCTTTATTAATTTTTAAATGGTTGGGAATAGGAGTTATGGTATTAGAAAAAGCAGTTATAGATAAAAATATTAATAGCAGAGTAAATTTAATCATAAGTATTCTTTATATGTAGTTTTTGATATTATATAACCTTTAAAATTTTTTCTTTATTAAAGTTATTTATATCAATGGACATAAAAAAAGGATTTACATAAAGTAAACCCTCCTTAAGTTGATTAATTTATATAAATTAATTATTTTTTAGCAATAGCTTCTTTTAATGCTTTCCCAACTTTGAATTTTCCAACAGTAGTAGCTGGAACATCAACTGTTTTATCAGTTCCTGGAACTTTAGCAGTTCTTGCAGCTCTATCAGCAGTTGTAAACGTACCAAAACCAATAAAACTTACAGATTCTCTTTTTACTAATGTCTCAGTAATTGTTTCTAATACAGCATCAACTGCACCTTTTGCATCTTTCTTAGATAAACCAGCTTTTGTAGCTATCGTGTCAATAAATTCAGCTTTGTTCATGGGTGAACTCCTTAATTAAAATAAAATTTGATAAACTTTATAGTATTTAAGCTTTGAAATAGCTAAATTTGGGGCTTTATCTAAATAAATAATTTTTAAAATAATTTTTTAAAGATATTTTTTAGCAAAAAGACGTTTTTATACTAAGTAGTCTACAAGAATTCTCTAAAATAGCTATTTTTTTTACTAATTCATTTATATCTCTATCATAAACATATGCACCTACACCTTTTATAACCATTACTTTACTTGGTGACTCTTTTAAGTATTTAGTAATTTCAAGTGCATTTCTTACATACCAAGTTTCACAATCCCCTGGATCATAAATTGGGATTTCTCCAAATGTCATTTTTCCAAAAAAATCTTCAAAAATTATTGAATCATGATCAAAGGTATATGATGTAGTATAAATAGGCATTCCAAATGCAATATATTTTGCTTCATGAATATTTGTATATATTGTTGCATGAATATGCGATTCCATACTTGCTATTTTCCATCTATAATCTTGTTTATTAAGATTTAAAGTACAAAAAGAACTTGAAGTCATCTCATCAAAAATTGCATCATTTGTATTAATAAGAAAATTATCTTGATCTAGTTTAGCAGAGATTGCTCCATGATAAATACCAAAGAAATTTTTTCTAAACATTGTCAAAGATAGATTACTTAATTGTTTTACTGTAGCCTTATCAACCATTTTAAAAAGCCTTAAATATATTTTTGGGTATTATATTGTAATTTTAATAAGGACTATTTGAATGCAAATACCACATGTTCCCGTTTTATATAATGAAGTACTAGAAGCTTTTTCTAATATAAAAGAGGGTTATATAATAGATTGTACGACAGGGTTTGGTGGACACAGTAATGGATTACTTGAACAAAATGAAAATATTAAGTTAATTTGTAATGATCAAGATGATGAAGCTTTAGCTTTTTGTGCTAAAAGATTAGAGGCTTTTTCTTCAAGAGTTACATTTAATAAAGGTAACTTTGAACACGTTTTAGATAATTTTAAAGATTTCGATATAAGAGGTGTGTTAGCTGATATAGGTGTTTCATCTTTACAGCTTGATAAATTAGAACGTGGCTTTGGTTTTGAAAGTGAAACTTTAGATATGAGAATGAATCAGAATCAAAGCTTAGATGCTTCAGTAGTTGTAAATACATATCCTCAAAGTGAACTTGAAAGAGTTTTTAAAGAGTATGGAGAAGTAAGAGAATATAAAAAAGTTGCTTCCTTAATAGTTAATAACAGACCATTTACATCTGCAAAAGAAATAGCACAATTACTTTTAAAAAAAATGTCAAAAGGTAAAATACATCCAGCAACTCTTCCTTTCCAAGGAATAAGAATTGAAGTAAATGATGAACTAGGTGTACTTAAACGTCTCTTTGATTCTCTTGAAAAAGCAAAACTTAAAAATTGTATAGTTGCAATTATCTCTTTTCATTCTTTAGAAGATAGAATTGTAAAAAACTATTTTAAAAAATGGACTAAGTCTTGTATTTGTCCACCTGAGGCTTTTAGGTGTGAATGTGGAAATAATCATGCTTTAGGAAAAATACTTACAAAAAAACCTATTATTCCTAATAAAGAAGAGATTAAAAGAAATCCAAGAAGTAGAAGTTCTAAATTAAGGATTTTTAAGTTTGATTAGACTAAATGCTATTAATACATTAATAATTGTCTTTTCTATTCTTTTTATAACTATTATATTATATTTCCCAAAAATATATTTTAGAAATAATATTTATTATATTAGTAAAGATATTAATAAATTATATGCACATTATATTTCATTACAAGAAGAAAATAAGTTCTTGTCTCAACAACTAGAAGATATGAAATTCAAAAATCAGATTATTGATTCTTTATTATTTAATCCGTTAAAAGATGCAAAATGATAAAAGGTCTTATTGAGTTTGCATTAAGAAAACCTATTTTAAATCATATGTTTCTTCTTTTTATTTTTTTACTTGCATTTTTTTCTTATTTTAAGATTCCTAAAGAAATATTTCCTCCATCAGCTATGGATGCTATATCTATTAATGGATATTATGTAGGAGCTAGTTCAGAATTACTTGATAAGATAGCAGTTTCTGATATTGAAGATGAACTTTTAGGATTAAGTAGTGCTGATACTATTTCTTCGACTATTAAAAATGGAAGTTTTAATATAAAAGTTGATTTAAAAGATGGCTATAAAGCAAAAGAAGTTGTAGATGATGTAAAAGATATTATTACAAAAATCGAAACAAATTTGCCTACAGATATGGATGAGCCAACTGTAAAAGCAATAGAACACGCTTTTCCTTTGATAAATATATCAGTTTCTTCTAAAGAGGATGTTTCTAAAGAATATTTATTAGATATAGCAGAAGATGTAAAATCAAAAGTAATGCAATTAAAAGATTTATCACAAGTTACTGTTTTTGGTAAAAGTGATAAAGAACTTTTAATATCATTTGATGATGAAAAAATTGAAGCTTATGGATTAAATAAATTAAATGTAATAAATGCTGTTTCATCTTTAAGTTCTATTTTTCCTATTGGTATGATAAAAGATACTTCACGACACTATTATTTATCAACATTTAATGGTGAGAAAAATATAGAAAAGATAAAAAATACTTTAATCAGGATTAATGGTATATCACTTTATTTAAGAGATATAGCAGATATAAAATATACATTAGCTGATGTATCAGATATTTCTCATTTTGATGGAAAAACAAATATTGCAGTTGGAATAAATAAAGGTGTTGAAGGTGATGCTATTGAGCTTGTAAAACAAATTAAGCAAATAGCAAAAGGTTTTGATGAAAAGTATAAAAACTTAGAATTTAATACTTATATTGATACTTCTGTATGGATTAAAAATAGACTTAATACTGTTGTTTCAAATATTATCTTTGGTTTAATTTTATTATTTATTGCACTATTTTTCTTTATAAATATACGAATTGCTATTGTTATTGCTATTGGTATTCCAACTTCTTTTATGATTGGACTTATTGGTGCTGATTATATGGGGTATAGTTTAAATATGCTTTCACTTTTAGGAGCTTTAATTGCACTTGGAATGTTAGTTGATGAAGCTATTGTTGTAGGTGAAAATATCTATAGACATCTTGAGATGGGAAAAGATAAATTTACAGCAGCGCGAGATGGCGCACTTGAAATGTTTCCTGCTGTTTTAACAGCAACTGCAACAACTATTTTTGCTTTTATACCAATTTTATTAATGACAGGTGAAGTAGGCAAGTTTATGCAAATACTTCCTATTATGATTACTATTTTACTTTTAAGTTCACTTGTTGAAGCTTTTTTCTTTCTTCCTTTGCATGCACAAGAATTATTAACAGTTAGTCATGGTGAGAGAAAATCTCATAAAGTTTGGGATTTTAATTATAAACTTTATGGAAATATTTTAGAGTTTTTATTAAAAGGAAAATATATTGCAATTATTATAATGGTTGTTGCAATTATTGGCTCTTCTATTATGATATTAAAAACTCAAAAATTTCAGTTTATGCCTACTTTTGATTCAACACAAATTTATATAACAGGTTCAGTAGGAGTTGGTAAAAAGATTGAACAAACTGAACAATTAGTATTTAATCTTGAAAAACAGATACTAAACTCTGTTGATTTTAAAAATGTAGTAAGTTCTGTAAGTTCTGTTACAGGAATGAAACTAGATGGTAAAAATCAACCACATTATGAAGAGTTTTACTTCCAAGTATTTGTAAACTTACATGAAAGAGCACCTTCTAATATTTTTGAAGAGTATATAAATCCTTATTTATCACCAAAATATGATGATTCAAATATGATAAGAACAATTACAGCACAAGAGGTAGTAGGGCAATTAAAAGATATTTTAAAAGCTGATCTTACATCATCTAATTTTGATGAATTAAAGATTTTTGTACCACAAGCAGGAATTGTAAAAAATGATATTGAAATAGCAGTTTCAGGTCAAAAAGATGAAGTTACACTTGCAGTAAACAAAATAAAACAAGCTCTTTCAAATACTGTTGGAGTTTCAAATGTTGCAGATGATGCATTAATTGGAAACTATGAATTAAAATTCAAAGTAAATAATTATGGTAATAATATAGGAATTACAGAAGAAAATATTTTAAATGAATTAAGACCTTTTTATTTTAAAGGTACATATTCTAAAATGTTTGATGACAAAGGAATTGTTGAGATTATATTTGAGAGTAAATCAAAAGACCTTTTAAGTAGTTTAGATACATTTGAAATAAGTACAGGCAATGGAGAAAAAGTACTTTTAAAAGATGTAGTTGAGTTTATAAAAGTTCCTGCATATTCTCAAATATTTAAAGAAAATAATGAACAAATCATAAGTGTAACAGCATCATTAGATAAAGTTACATCATCAGAAGTATTTACAGCAATCCAAAGTGATATAGATGAGCTTAGAAAAAAAGTTACACTAGTAATAAAAGGTGAGCAACAAGAAAATGAAAAAGTACAAAAAGAAATGGGAGAAGCTGCTTTAATAGCTATTATTCTTATTTTTATGGCTTTGGTTTGGATGTTTGATTCTGTGCTTAAACCTTTGATTATATTAAGTACTATTCCTTTATCTATTTTGGGTGTTTTAATAGGGCATATCGTGATGGGAATAAATATTTCTATGACGAGTTTAATAGGTGTTGTTGGACTTGCTGGTGTTATTGTTAATGATGGAATTATTATGATGGATTTTATTAAAAAAGCCAAAACATTAGATGAAATGGTAGAATTAGCAAAAATGAGATTAAGACCAATATTATTAACATCAATTACAACTATATTAGGTCTAGCTACGCTTATATTTTTCACTTCAGGACAAGCATTGATTTTACAACCAATGGCTATATCTTTAGGATTTGGGATATTATGGGCAACAATTTTAAATCTATATTTAGTACCTATGATTTATAGAATTATTTATTTGAGAAATAAATAGTTCTATGATTTTTTCGCATTTTTAACAATATTATCTATCATATTTTTAAATACAAAATGATGAATAGGAATAAGGCAATACCAGTATATTCTACCAAATAGACCTTTTGGATAATAATATGCTGTTTGTATTAGTTTATTGTCTTTTATTTTAAATTCAAGCCATGCTTTTCCTGGTAGTTTCATTTGAGCAAATAAAAGTAATCTTTCATTCTCTTTTATATCAACTACTTTCCAAAAATCTAAGCTATCTCCAATTCTAAGATTTGATTGATCTCTTCTTCCTCTTTTTAATCCAACTCCACCAATCATTTTATCAAGAAAACCTCTAAGTTCCCAAAGAAAATCAAACTCAAACCAACCATTTTCTCCACCAATACTTATGAAACTTGCATAAACTTTTTCTTTTGAGATAGTGCTAATATCTATTTCTTTTCTATCATAAAATATTGCATCTGCTATTTCTTTTGAGTGGTCTTTGTTCCAGTCTTTTCCTAGATTATCACTCCATCTTGAGATTACTTGATTTTGTTGTATTACTAAAACTGCTTGTTTTACTGCTTCTATAAACTTAATGGGTTTTATATTTGGAAAATATTCTTTTGCATGATTATTTTGTATTAGAACTTCTGATTTTAAGCCTTCAATCAAAGCTTTTGCAACTGTAAAAGGCACAGGAGTAAAAAGATTTAACCAATATGAAGAGATATTTATAGTTAAAAAAGGAAGAGGAATAATAACTCTTTTTAAACCAAGAGCCTTTGCTGTTTGCAACATCATTTCTTTATAAGTTAGTTGTTCAGCTCCAATATCAACGATTAAGTTTTTTTGCTCTTTTATATATAGTGATTGTTCAAGATATGAAATAACATCATCAACACCAATTGGTTGTGCTTTTGTTTCTACCCATTTTGGCGTCGTCATTATTGGTAATTTTTCTGTTAAGTTCCTAATAATTTCAAAGCTTGTACTTCCTGAACCTATTATAACTCCAGCTCTTAAAAAAATAGTTTGGACTTCTTTGCAAGATGAAAGAACTTCCCCTGTTTCTATTCTACTTAATAAATGCTCACTTGTGTTTTCATTTTTAACACCAAGTCCACCTAAATAAATAACTCTTTTAACACCGCATTCTTTTGCAATATTTATAAAGTTTTGTGCTGAAAGTTTATCTAGGTCTTTATAGTTTTTATTATTTAAAGAGTGAATCAAATAGTAAGCAATATCTACATCTTGCAAAGCAAGTTTTAACTTCTTTTTATCAAAAGTATCACCTTCTACAACTTCAATGTTTTTATCAATATTTGAAGATAAAGTTTTTTTATCTCTAACAAATAATCTAAGATTTATATCTTTTTGTTCTAAAAGCTTTTGTTTTAGTCTTCTTCCGATATAACCATTTGAACCTGTTAGTAATACTTTCATAATAAATCCCTTTTTTTATGTATATATTAGTTTAGCACTAATAGAAATCATTTTGTAGGGATTTTATGTCTATTTATAAAATCACAATACCTTGAATTTTACGTAAAATACTATTTTCTTTATCAAAGTCTTTTAAGTCTTTTCCTGGTTCTAGTGTTGTCATTGATGCTTTTCCTACAATATGACGGTATTTTTCTCCCCATATATTTTTAAGTCTTACACTCCACATATTATGTATAACAATAGGTTCATTTTCTTTAATTCCAATATATAACATAATATGACCTCTTAAATATACAAGAGTTGAGTAGGGAACACCATTTTTCTTTATATACTCTTTTTTCTTTTCATTTGAGAATTTTGAAAGGTCGTGATATGTACCATTTTTACTTTGAGCTCTTGAATTTCTTGATAAGAACTTCCCAAATGGAGCGAAATAATCTTGAGTGAAACTAGAACAATCTCTATTATTTAATAATCCACCCCAACCATAAGGCTCATCAAGAAGTGCTTTTGCTATTTTTATTCTATTTTCTGTGTTAAATTTTATAGGTAAAGATTGAACATATGAAGGATTGATTTTTATATATGTGATTATTGCATTATTATTAAAATCTTTTTTTGCGATAATATAATAGTCTTGGAACTTTGGAAAGATCGTAGCTACTTTTACGTATTCTCTAAAAATATTATCATAAATTGGAAATTTTTCGGCTACTGCTACACTATAATCATTTGTTTTAAATTCATTTATAAACTCTTCATCTACAAAGGCAATATCATTTATATGAATCCATCCTCCAACAGTTCCTGATTGCATATAAGCCCATGCTTTATCTTTTGAATAATGCGATATAAAAATAGGTGTATTTATTTTTATTGATGAGTTTTGATTGTAATCAAATGGAAAACCTTCACCTGGCTTAGTTGGATTGTAAAACATTGGTGAATCAGTTGGTAAAACTCTAATATTTGTGTTTTTTATAGTAATTGCTTTTTTTAATTCACTATTGTATTTATCAAAATTTGAGTTTTCTATTTGTTTATCAAACCATTCTTTACTAGCTTTTCTATGATTTTCTAAATAAATTGTTTTATTTTTATATGAAAATCCCCATGTTGCTTCTCTTAATGAGTATGATACTTTGTTTTGATTCCATGGTGTGAAATATTTTTTTAATAGTTTATTTGTCTCTTTATCTTGATTCATAAAATTATTATTTGCAGTATTACTTGTTTTTTCTAAATCACTTTTATTTACTTGTATTAATGTGTTTTTATGCGAACAAGCAGTGAATAAAAGGAGTGTTGATAGTAAAAGAATATTTGAAATTATTTTGATTTTTTTCATTAATAGTAACCTCTAAATTAAATTTAATGATTGTATCATTTTATTATTATTCTATTTATTAAAAAAATATTTTTTTCTTTAATTTAAAGATATTATTGAACTTTGATGAATATTTTTATATAGTCAGAGCTAAGTAATTACTTGATATAGTTTCACTAAACTATTTTAGAAAGTAAATATATGCAAAAATTTTCAGTCTCAAAAGAGTTATTTGAAGATATTTTATTAAAAAAGGCACTTAGTTTCAATAAGCCAAATAGTAAATATTGGAAAAAAATACTTCTTGAACCAAAAATTGTTGATAATAATATTGAATATTCAATAAGACAATTTGATACCTTAACAATTACAAATGGATTATCAAAAGAAGATCCTTCTTTAGTTATTGAATGTAAGAGAATAGATTATTCTAGTCATAAAGATTGCTTTGAATTCTTTTTAGGCAAAGTAATCGAACAAAAAAATACAAACTTAGAAGAAAACTATAAAGATAATTTAATTGAAGAGTTATTAAAAGAGAAAGAACTTTTAAAAGATGAAATGAATAGAGATCATTTAACAAAAGTATTTAATAGAAGAAAGATGGAAGACGATCTAGAAGTTTTTTCTAGACAAAGTAACTCCTCTTTTTTATGTGTTATTTTTATTGATGTAAGTAGATTTAGAAGAATAAATGATGAATTTGCTTATGAAGTGGGAGATAAAGGTTTAATATATTTATCTCAGAAATTAAAAGAACATGCAAAAATTTTAAATGGTGAAGTTTATAGATATACAGAAGAAAAATTTTTGATTTTATGTTTTATTACAAAAAATCATATTCTAGAAAAACTTAATGAATTAATTGAAGATATTAAATCAAAAAAAATCTATCATCCTTTAAGAAATATTCCTATTCCTGTTAGCATAGGAGTTTCATTTTTAAATGAATGTAAAAATGTTAATGAAATGATAAAAAAAGCAAATTCAGCTGTGTATACAGCAAAAAATAAGGGCATAAATAAAATAGAATTTGAATAAAATAATAACTAGTTTTAACTAGCTATTATTTTAGAAATAATTCTTTTTTTAATTCGTCTATATTTACCTTGTTTTTATTCCAAGGAATAAGTGGTAAAGATTTTTTATAGATTATTTTTAATGGGATCATATATGAAGCTAAATGTTTTTTTAATTCAAATATAATTTCTTTTGAACTTAACTCATTTTTTGAAGTATATACTAAAACTATTTCTTCTTCAATATCTTCATTTTCAATTGAAAATACTGCACATTGTTCAATTTCTTTAATCTTTCGAGCTACTACTGATTCTATTTCATAAGGACTTACTCTAAAACCTCTTGTTTTAATCATATTATCACCACGTGATACAAAATAAAGATATCCTTCTTCATCTTTATATACATAATCTCCTGTTGCAACTACAATTTCATCAATTAAATCACCTTCAAGATTAATAATTTTTTTTAGAATTTGTGCAGATTTAAATCTTTCTTTTGTTTCTTTTTTACCCTTCCAATATCCCTGATAAATATATCCACCTCTATGAATTAATTCACCCACAACTCTTGGAGGGCATTCATTACCTTCTTCATCGATTACATATAGTTCAACATCAGGAATAGCTTTTCCTATTGAATCTGGTCTAATTTTTAGTTGACTTGGGTCTAAGTATGTTGATCTAAAAGCTTCTGTTAGTCCATGCATTGAGTAGAATTTTGCATTAGTGAAGTATTTCTCAATATCTCTAATCATTTTATTTGTAACATTTCCACCTGAAGAAGTAATAATTCTAACATTATTTAAAAGCTCACTACTAGGGAGTTTAATTTCTTCCTCATCAAACATATCAGAAATTGTAACAGGCATAAGTGGTAGAACTGTTATTTTATCATTGATAATATGATTAAAAAAGTCATTAGGTAATACAAAAGTATGTAATGCTAATGTTGCTCTTTTATATAATGAGCAAAAGATTTGATTTAATCCATAATCTAGATTAAAAACTAATAATCCAGAAATTATATCAGTTTCTTTTAAATGTAAATATTGAGATACAACACGTGCTGAATCTATAAAATTTCTATGTGATATTACAATACCTTTTGGACTTCCACTCATTCCAAATGAATAAGTAATCGCAGCATTTTGATGACCTGAAATATTACACTTATAAGGTTTATTATAGTATTTATAAATTTCTTTAAAAGATGCTAAATCTTTATGTGTAGTTTCATATGAAATAATTGAACCTGTAAATTTAATCTCTTCAATTGATTTAATCTTAACTTTATCTGTAATAATACACTCAATATTACAATCATTGATTATATACTCAACTTGTTCGGGTTTTAAAAGTTTTGTTAAAGGAACTAGAATATAATCAGTTGAAAGAATTGCAAGCATAGCAATTACTTGATCACATCCTTTATTCGAGTAAACGCCAATTCTACTTTTACTTGGCATGTTTAATTCATCTAAATAATAAGCAATTTGATTAACTTTGACAAATAGTTCACTATAAGTTAATTTTTCTTGCCCAAATATTATTGCTGTTTTATTTGGATGAGTTACATTAGCTTCTTCAATTAATGTTCTTATACAATTTATTGACATATTATTTCCTTTATTTTTGAGTAATTCCAAGAGTCCAAATATCATAATTTGAATCTAGGACAATTGAAGGATGAACTTCACTATTTAATATTTTTTTATAGAAAAATGCAATAATATCTTCAACTTCATCAAAAGTTAAAACTTTTGTAATACCACCTGTTAAAACTACAGACTTTAATAGCTCTAATTTCAACTTAATATATAAAGGATGAACTTCAGATACTTTATATAACACTAAAAAAATAGCTAGTTGCATTAATATTCTAAGACTTTTTTCATTATTTTCATTAAAAATATTTTCTGTAACTTTTAAATGTTCTAGTAATTCATATACAAATTCATTATTTTTTGCTGCAAAGATAAGTGATTCTCGTGATTTAAAAACCCCAAGTTTTTTAAATACTAATCTATCATACTCATTGGAAGTTACAATATTGTCAGAAGATAAATCTTTTGAATAATGAATATCTGTAGTAGCTCCTCCAATATCTATTAATATAAAAGGATTAACAGCCGCAAATTTAGAATCAATCATAGGTAGTGTTTTATTTACAATATACGGAGTCGAATAAATTTGGTTTGATGTTAAGTCATAAAGATGTTTAATATCTTCTTTTCCTACAATATCAGCTTGATAAAGGTTAGTTAAGTATTCTTTTAAAGGTTCTTCAACTACATGAAGCTTATTGTCAATTATATTATCAATTACTACTAAGTTCTCAAGTTCATTACTTAAATATTGTGCATCTTTTATAGATCCTGCAAATACTATATTTGAATAATTTATATTTTTTAAATATTCAAATAAATCTTTTTTGAAAATATCTTTTACACTATTTATTCCACCTACAATTATAACAACATCAATTAAATCACTTGGAACTGATGCTTTTTCTATATCTTGGTATAAAACAGTATCAATAATATTAATACCTGAATTATAAGCTATATTTTTAGCAAATTTTAGTGAAAAAGAGTTGGTAACTCCAATAATAAGTGTAGATAACCCACCATTTGCAGATGAGCAAATAAATACTTCATCTTTTTTGAAACCTTCTATTTTATTAGAACATTTTGATATTAGATCATCATAAATATCTTTATTGAAATCTCTAAAATATTGTTCTACGTTATTATTACTTGCTACTTTAAAGTATGTACTTCCTATATCTATTAAAAGTTTATTTTCTACCATTGCATAATTCCTATATCATGGATAATATCATTTACTATTGATGATGCATCTTTATTTAAATCACATTGTTTTTTTTCATATTCAAAACATCGATCACTAATTGGTAACTTACCTTTTTTGATAATTCTGATGTTCTTATTTTTATCTCTTACTGTTACTACTTCATTATGATTAATAATATGTGGAGAGAAAGGAACATCAATTGTTCCATTTTTTATAGAGTTAAATACTTTTCTCCATAATGTATCAGCAGGGTCATTGAAAACTGCTTCCATTATAGATTGTACTTCTTGTGTTAAAATTTCTTCTTCTTCTTTGTCTACTATATTTGGTAAACCATTTAGCATTCTAAGCGTGTATTGAGTATTTGCAACTGTTTTTGCATTTGATTCTTTTGTAGGAATTCCTGAAGCTTCATCTCTAGTTTTTGTAATAATCTTATCAGCACCAACCATAGCAGCAATTACAGTTGAAGTATTAATTAAACACTCTGCAAAGTTTTTATCTGTAGGGAATGCTCCCATCCATTGATGATAAACTAAATGAACTGATGCATCACCACAGCCAATTTCTTCAGCATAATGCTTAGCCATTTTTCGTATAACTGCACCTGTTACAATATCTTGATTCATAGAACCACTTTGAGAAAAAGATACAGAGAATGATTTAACCCCTTCTTCAAGTGAAAGTAGCATTTCAAGTAATTGAATTACAATTGTTATACAAGGAGGAACAAGTGTTGCTGTTAATGGACCAAATGATTCTCTATTAATTGGTTCATTTAATTTTGAATAATTAGCACAAACACGCTCAACATATTTCCAATATAAAAAAGCCTTATCTAGAGGAAAGTTTTTAGAGTAGGGTAAAAGGTAAGTAATTGGACCACCTTCAATTTCAAATATTCCAGAAGCAATAGCAGTTTCTATTAAAAGTCTAGCATCAGGAGTTCCATGTCTAAGTGATACAGGCTTATTAAAATGAGTAATCATTTTTCTAGTAGTTTTATAACCGTGATTTACAAGAGGATAACCATTTAACATATCAACTTCATTTTCTTCTGAAAGTTTTAGCATTTTAGCAGATGTTGCATAGTCATTTAATCTTGTATTTGAATCTATTGTAAGTGGAAGTACATCAACATTTGCATTTACAAAAAATTCATATAAATCATACTGCTTTTGATATGTAGGAAAACCGCCACGAGGTTGTACTAGCATTTTATTAGTATTTTTAAAGTTATGTGAAATAAATAAATCTTTTGAAGCATTTCTTACAAAATCTTCAATTTCTGCAAAATCAAAGTTATCTGCATATTTATTTTGGATAATAATATCTCGTTCTTCTTGAAGTAAACTCATTATCTTTTCTCCTTCAAGTATTTTTCTAGATTATCAAGTCCTGTATTTAAATCAACTTGGTGAAATACTAAGTCAAAACCATAATTTTTGAATTTAGGAACGATTTCTGCTTCATTTCCTTCACCAACACTTAGGTTTCCACCTAACATAAATACAACACCATCAAGGTTTTTATATTTTGATTTTAAGATTTTAAGTTCTCTACACCAACCCTCAGCTTCACCATTTAGTGAAGAGATTAATAAAACATCTGCATTTGTTTCGATTACTGCATCTATGAACTCTTCTAAATAAGTATTAACACCTAAGTTAAATACTTCAAATCCACGTGCTTGTAATGATATATCTATAAGTCTATTTGCAACTACATGTATATCGTTACCTACAACTCCTGTAACTACTTTCATATATTCATACCCTAATTATTTTTTTATTAGCTTATTTTAGGTAATTATAGTAACTGAATTGTGGTTAGAATTTTATTAGAAGAAGTAAAAAGTATATTTTTAAAAGCAAATGAAATAAAAGTGAGATTATAGTTGTTTATAAATTATATATTAGTTATTAAGTAGAGAAATCACCTCTACTTAAATTTAATTAATTCTAAACTTCTTTTCATTTACATTATCTAATATTTTTTTTGCAATACTTGAAGTATTTATTGCAATTTGTTGAGTTTGTGTTGCAACAGAAGCATTTTTTTGTGTTTGTTGATCGAGTTTAGTTATTACATCATTAATTTGTTCAATACTCATTTTTTGCTCTTTTGAAGCATCTGAAATATATTGAATAACTTCTGTTGTTTTTATAAGATTTTCATTTAGTGTTGTATATCCTAAAATCATATCATCAGCAATTTTTTTGCCAGAATTTGTCTTATTCGTTGCATGCTCAACTAAATTCTTTATTTCTTTAGCTGCTTCAGAACTTCTTGATGCAAGATTTCGTACTTCAGCTGCAACTACTGCAAAACCTTTGCCAGCTTCACCAGCTGTTGCAGCTTCTACTGCTGCATTTAGTGAAAGAATATTTGTTTGGAATGCAATTTGGTCAATTACTGTGATTGCATCAGCAATAGCTTGAGTTTGTTCATTTATTTCATCCATTGAAATAACAGTTAGATTAGCTAGGTCTTGTCCTTTACTAATTGATGTAGATAAATCTTGTGAATGTTTAGCCATCTGAGATATTCTATTTGTATTATTCGTAATAGTACCTGTTATTTCTTCAACTGAAGCTGCTGTTTCTTCTAATGAAACTGCAGTAGCAGTAGAAGATTTATGTAAAATATCTACATTTTGAAGTAATACTTTTGAACTTTCTTCAAGTGATAAACCATTTGATTTATTTTCAGCTAACATCTTATTAATGATGTTAGACAAGTTATTTAAACCATTAGCTATCTTCCCACTAGGATTTTTAATATCTTCCACAAAGTTTAATTCTGAATATTGTTCAAGTGATACCAAGATTGAATTGATATCTTTATCAACATCTTTCCCAATTGTTTCAATCATTTCATTTAAGATATTCTTTAATTCATTTAATGATGTATTAGAAGTTTCTTTTTCAACATAACAATCAAGTTTCCCTTCTTTAATTCTATTAACAACTTTTTTTACATTATCAATTAGTTCTTTATCGTTATTAAAATTTTTACTAACTAATTCAATCTCTTTATTAATTACAGTTGACATCTTTCCAAATTCATCATTTGTTGTAATATTAAGTTTAGAAACTTCTTTTTGATCACCTTTTAAATAACTAAAGAATGAATAAAGACCATTTTCTAAAGTTTTCAAAGGAGCTAAAATTTTTAATAAAGAGAAAAATAATATTAAAAGAATTAACGCAAGTAAAATTATATATAAAATTACTTCTTTTATTAGTTCAGCATTAATATCTTCAAAAATAGTTTCTTTATCAAGCTGTATAACTAAAGACCAGTTAGTCATAGGAATTTTACTATAGGCTAAAAGTTTTGCTATATTATTTTCTTGTGCTTCACCAAAATCACTGTTCTTATCTGTTTTAATATGATTGTATAAATCACTTTTTTTATTTAAAAGTTTTTTATTTTTATGAATTAGAATTGTTCCTTTTTCATCAACTAAAAATGCAAAACCTGTATTTCCAATTTTTACATCTAAAATTGTATTAACAACTGTATCTAGAAAAATATCAGATCCTACTACTCCAATGAACTTTCCATTTTTTTCTAATGGTGTAAACACAGTTACAACAAGTTTCTTAGTTGAAACATCAATATATGGTTTTGATGCTCCAGATTTTCCAAGTAAAATGGCTTTTTTATACCAAGGTCTAATTCTTGAATCAAAGTTATCTTTTTGAATATTTAAATACGACCCATCAGAAAGTAGTAAATCTCCATTTTTTTCAAATCCAATATATGAATCAACAAATTTCCCTGCTTTTTTTGCAAGTAAAAGTTTCTGAACTATTTGTTTATTATTTATATTTAGATTTGTTGTAGGAATTTCTTCTGCAACAGCTTCAATGATATTAATCTTTGATTCTAAATAACTATTAATATATTTTGATGTTTCTTGTGATAAATTAAGTTCTTTTTGTTCAATTAAATTATGTTCTGAATCATAGGCATTTTTTGTATTGTAAAAACCTAAAATAAAAAAAGAAAGTGAAATACTGAGAAAAAGAAGTATCAGCAGTTTTGATTTTATACTATTTATATCCATTAAAATTATTTCCTTAAATAAGTTATAATAAAGTATATAACAATTAAGTGTAATTTTAGAGTTTTTCTTAAATATTTTCTAATTCTTTATAAAATAAAATACTTATGGTAACTGTGATTTTGCTTTTATCTTTTCTTCTAGGTTTATATCTGTTCTTATTATTGCATTATTAATAAATTCTAAATCATCAATATCTTTTACTAGTGTTTTAGCTTGTTTATACAATTTATTTGCTTCGTATAAATTTGCTCTTGCTTCATATATTAATCCAATATTATAAATAACCTCATAGCTTTTATGATTAAATTCATTATCTAATTTCTTTAACTCTTCAAAAGATAAATCAAGATCTCCTTTTTCCATTAATTCTGTTATTTTCTCAAATCTATCTTTTTGATTATCCGTAAAGATTAGATTTTCTTCATCTAATTCTTCAATAATAGTAATATCAAAATACACATAATGTGGTGAGAAATCATTTAAAAAATCATCTGCAATTAAACTTGCGAGTTTTCTATTTATTTCTCTTTTATCATTAAATATTGGATGATATGGACGATAATGATGTTCGTAACATTCATTTATATTTCTAGTTTTATTATAAGTTTTAGCGAATATGATTTCACTTGTAGCTGTTTTAAAAACTTTTATATTTGTTTGTACATTATATTGTCTATGTACACAAGGAATTGTTCGTAAATGATATTCTACACATCTTCTATGTTTATTTTTCTTATCGTATCTATAAGTTCTACATCTACTATAATCAATCTCACTTTTGTAAAAAGTATAATAATCAAGTGAAGAGTCTACAAATCCTTTGATTATTGCATCTGTATTATTTGATGTATTTAAAACTTTAAATACTTTTTTCCCATTTATTATTTTATTACTTAATTTACTTTCAATTTTTAAACTTTGATATAAATCATCATTAATAAAATCTGCTACTTTTACAGAATAGATTTTTTCATTTGGTATTTTTGATGGATGAAGTGTTTTAACAGTTAAGCTTTTTGGACTACAAGCTGTAAATATTAGTATAAACGGTATAAATAAAATAAATTTATAAATAGTTTGCATAGTCATTTCCTTTTTCTTAAAAGATATTATAACCTTATTGTATAATTTTAGTGAGTTAATAAGAATAGATTAATAGTAAAATGAGATAATTATAACTCATTTTAAATACAAAAACAAGGATTAATATGGAATTTTTTACAGCAGATTTATGTGATGAGTTTAGTGATAAAACAGAAGTTTTAGGACCTGATTTTAAGTCATATGGAGGAAATGTAAAATTTAGTGGTTCTGTAATTACAGTTAAATTAGATAAAAACAATAAAGATTTAGCAGCACTTTTAAGAGATAAAAAAGGTGAAGGAAAAATAGTAGTTGTAGATGTAGATAAACAATATTACGCAGTTGTTGGTGATAATTTAATGAAGTTTGCAAGTGATAATAAATATGCAGGAATTATTGTAAATGGCTATGTAAGAGATACAATCAATACAAAAAATTTTAATGTTGGATTAATGGCAATTGGTACTTGTCCTAAAAAATATATTCCTGTGCAAGATGGACAAATTAACATTCCTTTATCTATTGATGATGTAGAAATATGTGAAGGTGATTATATTTATGCTGATTGTGATGGAATTGTAATTACAAAAGAAAAGTTGATTTAGTTATGTATCTTTTTGGTTATGGTTCTTTAATAAATCTAGCAAGCGCACAAAAATCTTTTAAAAGAGATTTAAATCAAGAAGATTTAATTCCTGTTATAGTTAAAGGTTTTGAAAAAGTTTGGAATTCAATTGAACATATTCAATTTGATGGGGTTGATGTAAATGGTGTTTTCTTAAACTTAGAAAGAAATCCGAACTCTTCTACAAATGGGGTGATAATTAAGATTACAAATGAAGAATTAGAATTATTAAAGCTTAGAGAAAAAAACTATACTTGTATAATAATAAAAGCAGCAAATGCAAATATTCCTTTAGATGAGGATATTATTGCTTTTATGACTACAAATAAAGAGAAAATTGCAAAAAAAGGTGATGAAAACACTTTTATACCAGCAAAATATATTGATATTTTAACAAATGCTTTTCCTTCTTATTCTCAAGATTTTGTTTTTGAGTATTCAAAATGCTTAGAAAATTATCCTTTTGCTCTAAAACAAGGTATCTATACCTTTAGTGATCCTATTCAAAATAAGTTTGCAAAACAAGGAGTAGGAGAGAATGAGTCAAAATAGTTGTAATATTTATACTTCTAAACTTTGTGAAACAAGAAGAAAAACAAAAAACGATAAACTTATCTATAAAGAGAAAAATGAAATACATATTACTTTTTGTGAAGAAGATTCTCTAGAAAAGTTTGAAAACGATTTAAATAAACTTCGAGGGAATTCATTTATTTATTTTTTAAAGAAAAGATTTTCTTCTACTTTTATTTCTACTTTTTCTGTTTTGATTATTTTATTTGCATTAATTGCTGTTTCTATTTATGAAGATTTACTAAAAAAAATCATTTTTACCTTGCCTTTTCCTTGGAGTGGAAATGATAGTATTTCTTTATTATTTGTACTTGTTTTCTTTTTTGGGTTAATACTAATGCCATCACTTTTAGACGCAGAGGGTAGTGAGTTTAAAACTATTTTATCTTCTTGGTTTAATAAAGATATTAGAAAATTAAAAAGATTAGAACTGGGTTTTTCTTTGTATGATAAAAAAACTACTATAAACTTATACAACTTTGATTTGGAAAGTGAAAAACACTGGACTTATCGGCTTTTACTCAAAATATTGATTTCAAGATTTTATATTATAAATTTGTATATTAGAAATGATAAGATTCAAAGTATAACAAAAAAACTAGAAGCTTTAGGTGCTTTAAATATAGTAGTAATAAAATCAAAACAAGAAGCAAAAAATGAATCAAATTCTTGTGATATAGATTTTTTACTTTCAAATAAAGAACAAAAACTTTATTCACTAATGCAGCTTAGTTCTTTAAAAATATTAGAAAATTATGGAAATAAAAGAAGCGATAAAAAAGTTTTTATATCACTTGAACTTTTTGAGTATTGTGGAAGAAACTTTTTTGAGGAATCAAAAGATTCTAAAAATCAACTAATCTCTGGTTTTCAAAATTTTATAAATAGAAGTTTTGATGATTTTAATTTTATAGCACAAGAAAAATCTATGCAAACATATTTTACAAATAAGGTGAAGTTTAAAGATTTAGAAGATGAACAAAAAAGACTTTCTTATTATTTAAGAAATCATATTGAAGATTGTATTGTTTATTTTGCTAATCCTATTTCTTTATTGGTTTTATTTTATTATGTAAAAGATATTGTTTTAGATGAAAAAAGAATAATATTAATTTTGGAAAAGTTTATTGAAGCAATTGATAAAAAACAACAATACAAACTAATTGATGATTATTGGTTTGATATTGCAGGAGAGATGTTTGATTCTACTTCTTTAGATTCTTTTGATAAAGATAATAACTCTTTTTATAGAAAATTATCAATAAAATCTTTGGATAAGTTGATTTTCTTATTTGAGCGAAATGGTCATTTTCATCAAGCAGTACTTTTATGTCAATATTTGTATGAAATCAATCCTAATAAATACTCTATTACAATATGTTCTTTATATGAAAGAATGGGACAGTTTGACAAGGCATACGCTAGTTTACCTCTTAAATTAAATCTAGGAAAAAATAAAAAACCTAGTGATATAGAGATTAGATATTTTCAAAGAAAAGCATGGATTATTGTAAGTCAAAGAAAAGAGAATCTAAAAGAAGTTGGATTAGATTCATTGGAAAGTTTAAGAGAGTTGATATTCTCACATAATGAAAATAACGATCCTCTTTGCTTATGGCATTACTATAATATAAAAGCTAATTATTTTGAATGGGATAGTTCTTATGATTTATCAATACAAAACTATAAAAAATGTTTGTCAATTCCCACTTTAGGAGCTTTTGAATATGGAGCAACTTTTGTAAATATGGCCATTGCTTATAGATTAAAGTACTTAACATCAAATACACAAAACCTTGATATTATTGATAAATCTATTAGACTTGGTAAACTAGGTGTAATCCTAAAAGAGTCTGTAGGTGATAGAGATGAAATACCTGTAGTACTTCATAATCAAGCTTTAAATGTATTATCAAAAATGCTTAATTGTAATCAAAATGATATAGAATGTAAAGAGATTATTAATATTACAAATGAAGCAATTTTGATTTTAGATAAAACAAAATCTATAAAAAGATTAGGAATGCTTTTAATTGAAAATTATATTGCAAGATGTTTATTAAATGAAGATACAAGCATTATAGTTAATAGATTAAAAAATCATTTAGAGTTATTAGATGAAAATGAGTATAAACAGCTATTGAGTCTATACAAAGAGTTTTTAAAAGTTGATAAGATAAAAAGTCTAGATTTTTTAGATCAATTAATTTAGATATTATTCAAACACCATTATAATGTATTAATTTCTAACAAGGAAGAAAATGGATTACATAAAAAACAGTATAAATTTAAACACAGGTACAATAGAAGAAAAAAGAAAAGAAATAAAAGAATATTTTTTACAAACGTATGCATTAGATGAGAAATTATTTGATTTATTAAAAGATGAAAAATGCATATATAAACAACCAAATAGATTAAGACATCCTTTAATTTTTTATTTTGGTCATACAGCAACTTTTTTTGTTAATAAATTAAATCTTGCAAATATTTTACCAAATAGAGTAAATAAAGATTTTGAAGCAATTTTTGCAATAGGTGTAGATGAAATGTCTTGGGATGATTTAGAATCAAAACATTACGCATGGCCTAGTATAAAAGAGGCAAAAGAGTATAGAGAAGAAGTAAAACAAACAGTATGTGAATTAATCGATACAATAGAGTTTACAATGCCAATTAACTGGGAAAGTCCTATGTGGGTTATCTTAATGGGAATTGAGCATGAGAATATTCATATAGAAACATCATCAGTACTTTTACGAGAACTTGATAATAAAAGATTAATAGATGAAGAGATTTTTGAATACGTAAATGAACAAAGTGATACTTATCCACAAAACGAATTACTTGATGTAAAAGCAGGTGAGGTTGTAATACAAAAAAATAGAGAAAATCCTATTTTTTACGGTTGGGATAATGAATTTTCATTTCATAAATCATATATAAAAGATTTTAAAGCTTCTAAATATTTAGTATCAAATGGAGAGTTTTTAGAATTTGTAAAAGATGGTGGATATAATGAACCTGAATTATTCTCAAAAGAGGGAAAAGAATGGTTAGATTTTTCACAAGCAAAACATCCAGTTTTTTGGAGTAAAGAAAATGGAGAATATTTTTTACGAGAAATTAGTAGAATCATACCTTTACCATTAAACTACCCTGTTGATATAAATGTATATGAAGCAGAGGCTTTTTGTAAATATAAAAGTGCAAAATTAGGATATGAAGTAAGACTTCCTAGTGAGGATGAATATTATAGATTATATGATTATGTAAATGCAGGAGAAAAAGACGCAAATATTGGATTAAAACAATTTAATCAATCACCAGTTGATAAATACAAGTTTGGAATTGATGATAAAGAGTTTTATGATGTTGTAGGAAATGTATGGCAATGGAGTATTACTCCTATGTATCCATTTGATGATTTTAAAGTTCATCCTATTTATGATGACTTTACAACTCCAACATTTGATGACAGACACGCACTTATGAAAGGTGGATCTTTTATTTCTTTAGGAAATGAGATCTTAAGAGAAGCTAGATATGCTTTTAGAAAGCATTTCTTCCAACACGCAGGATTTAGATACGTGAAATCAGATAACGAATATAGAACAAAATTAAATGACAATGTTTATGAAACAGATGACTCAATAGCACAATATTGCGAATTCCACTATGGTGAAGAAAACTTTGGAGTTAAAAACTTCTGTGTTAACTCAGTTGAGTTATTAAAACCATATTTAAAAGATATTAAAACAAATAAAGCACTAGACTTAGGTTGTTCAGTAGGACGAAGTACTTTTGAATTAGCAAAAACTTTTGATGAGGTAACTGGAATTGATTTTTCAGCAAACTTTATAAATGTTGGAGTAAAACTTAAAGAGTATGATACTTTGACTTTTAGAATAAAAAATGAAGGTGATATTTCTACTGAAAAAATAGTGTCTTTAGAAGATTTTGGATTAGAAGAAACTCAAAAAAATGTATCTTTTATGCAAGGTGATGCTTGTAATTTAAAAGATATTTATACAGGTTATGATTTAATCTTCTGTTCAAATTTAATAGATAGATTATATTATCCTAAAAAGTTTTTAGAAGATGTTCCTTCAAGAATAAATGACAATGGATTATTAGTACTTTTAAGTCCATACACGTGGTTAGAAGAGTATACACCAAAAGAAAACTGGTTAGGTGGATATATCAAAGATAATAAAGAAGTTTCTACATTAGATACTTTAAAATCAGAATTAAAAGATTTTGAACTATTAGAAACTATAGATGTTCCTTTTGTAATAAAAGAAACAAATAGAAAATACCAACATTCAATCTCACAAATGTCAATTTGGAAGAAAAAAGCTTAAGGCTTTTTTCTTTATTTATCCATAATGAAGCAATTTTTAAAATATTTTTTTCTTTTTTTATTACTCAATAGTTATTTATTTTCTTCAGAAGATTTAAAAAAAATAAAACTACAACTTTCTTGGTTAAATCAATTTCAATTTGCTGGTTATTATATGGCAAAACAAAAAGGTTATTATAAAGAAGTTGGATTAGATGTCGAAATAATTCCATATAAAATGAATATGGATATTCCCTCAATGGTAAATAATAAAGAGGTTGATTTTGCTATTGGTAGAGAGAATTTAATATTAGAAATACTAAATAAACATCAGAATTTGGCTTTACTTTATGCCACATTTCAAACTAGTCCTTTAGTTTTCTTAACAAAAAAAAGTTCAAATATAAATACAATAGCAGACTTTTCAGGGAAAAGAATAATGTCTACAATTGAAGATTCAAGTGAAGTTTCTTTAAAAGCAATGATTACTTCAGAAAATGTAGATTTTAAAAGTTTAAAGATTATAAAACATACACATAATATTAATGATTTTATAAATAATAAAACTGATATTATATCTGCTTACACTTCGAAAGCACCGTTATATTTAGATAAAAAAAATATAAAATATGGAGTATTTAATCCAAAAGATTATGGTTTTGATATATATAGTGATTTTTTATATACAAATAATGAGTTAATCCAATCAGATATTCAAACAGTAGAAAAATTTAAAAAAGCTTCAATAAGAGGTTGGAATTATGCATACTCAAATATTGAAGAAAGTGCAGATTTAATTTTTGAAAAATATAATAATCAACATCTTACAAAAGAAGAACTTATTTTTGAAGGAAAAGAGTTAAAAAAGTTGTCTTTTTATAAAGAAATAGAATTTGGAAATATAGATAAAAATAAAATTCAAAGAATGTATGATTTATATAAGTTAATGGGGCTTATTAAAAATAATTTAGATATAAATAATATTATTTATAAAAATTCAAAGTCATTATTTTTAACTCCTAAAGAGAAAGAATATCTAGCAAATAAAAAAGTACTTAATATCTGTTCTCCTCCTAATAAGCTTCCTTATGGAAATGTAGAAAATGGAAATTATACAGGAATTACTGCTGAACTTATATCTCTTATAAATAAAAGATTAGATGTAGAAATGAAAATAATTTCTAATGAAAAGTGGATAGACTCTATTTTTAAAATAAAATCTAAAGAATGTGATATTATTCCAATGATTATTAAAACAAAAGATAGAAATAAGTTTATGCATTTTACTTCAGCTTATGCAGAACAATCACTTGTTCTTGCAACTAAGGATGAAGAGATTTTTATTGATAAATTAGAAAAAGTTACTAATAAAAGAATTGCAGTTTTAAAGAATACAGCATTTGCAGATATTTTGATAGAGGAATATCCCAAAATAAATTTATTTTATGTTAATTCACCATCAGAAGGTTTACAAAAAGTTAATAATTCTGAGGTCTTTGCTTATGCAGATACTTTAGTATCAATTGCATATTCTATTCGAAAGGGATCTTTTTATAATTTAAAAATTGCAGGGAAACTCAAAAAAGAAATATCATTTTCAATGGCAACAAGAATTGATGAAAAAATTCTAAATAGTATAATTGAAAAAACTTTAAATAATATATCTAAAAAGAAAAAAGATGATATTTTTAACAATTGGATATCAATACATTTTTCAAAAGAGGTTGATTATGGTATTATTTTTAATATAATATCTATTTTTATTTTACTTTTTATTAGTTTATTTATATTTATATATAAACAAAATAAATTGAAAAAAGAAATTGAAAAATTAAATAAAACATTAGAAGAAAGAGTAAAAAAAGAAGTTGAAAATAATAGAATTAAAGATATCACGCTATTTAAGCAATCAAAATTAGCAAGTATGGGTGAAATGATTAGAAATATCGCTCATCAATGGAGACAACCTTTAAATAGAGTAAATTTAAGTTTATCTATAATTCAAACTGTTTATGAAGAAGATGATAATAAAGAATTAATTACTAATAAAATTTTTTATGCCCAAAAGAATATCAAATATATGTCTGATACTATAGATGATTTTATGAATTTCTTTAAAGCAGACAAGAAAAAGAATACTTTTTCTATATATACTGCTATTTATGAAAGTTTAAAATTATTAGAAAGTAGAACAGTAGGAATTGATATAAATATTATTGTTCCAAAAGCAGTAGAAGTTTATAATTATAGAAATGAATATCTTCAAGTGCTACTTATTATTTTAAATAATGCACTTGATAACTTTAAAAATACAAATTTAGAAAATAAAAGTATTAAAATTGAGTATTTAGAAAGAAATAGCTATTTTGAACTTTTTATAAATGATAATGGTGGTGGTATAGCAAAAGAGAATTTAGAAAATATCTTTGAACCATATTTCACAACAAAATTTAAAAAAGAAGGCACAGGGTTAGGACTTTATATGGCAAAAACATTAGTAGAAGATAGTATGAATGGGCTTTTAAGTGTAGAATCAGAAGATAATAATACGACTTTTATAATTAGACTTGAGAAATAGGATTTATATGCATAAGTTAAATTTATTATATGTAGAAGATGATATAGAAGCTTTAGAAGATGTAGTTTTTTTATTAAAAAGAAGTTTTTCTGATATTTATACAGCAAGTGATGGAGAAGAAGGTTTATCTATATTTAAAAACAATTCAATTGATATTGTACTTTTAGATATAAATATTCCTAAAATTGATGGATTACAATTAGCAACGGAAATTAGAGAATTAGACGAATATATACCAATCTTATTTATTAGTGCTCATAGTGATACAATAAATCTTTTAAGTGCAATAGATTTAAGAGCAATTTCTTATATTATTAAACCTTTTAATATCAATGAATTGAAAAATTCAATTTTAAAAGCAATACATATTGTTAATAAAGATAAAAATAAAAGTAATAAAATTTTCTTGAATAATGGTTTTTATTGGGATAATTATAAAACAGAATTAACTTATCGAACAGAATTATTAGCTCTTACGAAAAATGAAATATTGTTAATAAAACATTTATTTGAAAATAGGAATAGATTTTTAACTGCTGAAGATTTAAAGGAAATAATTTTTCCAGAGAAAAAAGTTGAAGCAAATAGTATCGTACAAATGCTATCTAGACTCAGAACTAAAATTATAAGAAAAATTAATAATGATAATTTCTTTATTGAAAATATTTATGGCAATGGTTATAAAATAAAATAACCATTGTCATTTTTTATATATATTCTTGTGCTAAAATTATAAAAATAATTTTGAAAGGCAAATATAATGAGTCATAATCAAGAAATAAAATTGGATAAAAACACGATGATTGTTTCTGAAACAGATCATAAAGGTTATATAATATATGCAAATAGTGATTTTTGTCAAATTGCTGGATATTCAAAAGAAGAACTTATTGGCAAGCCACATAATACTGTAAGACATCCAGATATGCCAAAAGCTGCATTCAAAGATCTTTGGGAAACTGTTAGTTCAGGTAAAATTTGGAATGGAATGGTTAAAAACAAGACTAAAAAAGGTGGTTATTATTGGGTTAATGCTACTGTTTATTCATCAAAATCTTTAGATGGTTCAGTAAGATATATTTCAGTAAGAATCAAGCCAACTGATGAAGAAGTAAATAAGGCTATTTCTTTATATCAAACTCTAGATTAGGATAGATTATGTTTTTTAATAAAAGAAAAGATAAAGAAAAGATATTAGAATCACTAGATATCTTAGAAGCTTATATTCAAAATGATATAAATTCAATTGATTATAAAGAAAATGTAAAATCTGCAGAATTTGCACAAATAGAAAAAAAGATGTGTTCAATTATGGATTTACTTCAATCAAAAAATCAAAAAAACCTTACTGTTTATGGTGAGATCATGCTTGCCTGTGAGAAAATATCAGATGGTTATATTAATGATAAAATAACATCTATATCTGATGATAGTAAGCTTAACTATATTGCAAAAAGTTTAAATGTGATGTTTGAAAAACTAAATGTAAGTATAAACGAAACATTAAATATTTTAGATGAATACAAAGAACAAAACTTTTTAAATAAAGTTGATACTAGTGTATTTACAGGTGGTGCATTAAAGCAATTACTTGAAGGAATAAACTCTTTACAAGAAAGAATAACAGTTCAAGCTACACAAAGTTATAAAAATGGAATTGTTTTAGAAAATGAATCTCAGATTTTAACACAAAAAGCAGAAGCTTTATCTTTATCTTCACAAGAACAATCAGTTGCTATTGAAGAAACAGCCGCCGCAGTAGTTGAGATATCATCAATAGTTAGAAATAATGTTGAATCAGTTAATATGATGCAACAAATTGGTATGAAAGTCCAAAATGAATCTCAAAAAGGTTCATCTTTATCAAAAGATACTCATAAAGCAATGGATGATATTTATAGTGCAACAGTTGAAGCATATACTTCAGTAAATCAAATATCGCAGATTGCATTTCAAACAAATATACTTTCATTAAATGCAGCAGTAGAAGCAGCAACTGCAGGTGAAGCAGGAAGAGGTTTTGCAGTAGTTGCACAAGAAGTTCGAAATCTTGCAAATAAGAGTGCAGAAGTTGCAAAAGATATTGAAGGATTAATGGGAATACTTCAAGAAAAAACTAAATATGGGAAAGATATTGCAAGTTTAATGAGTGTGGGGTATGAAACTTTAATTACAGATATAAATAAAACTGTTGAGTTAATTGATAGTGTTAGTACATCATCTTCAGAACAAGAAAAAGGGATTAATCAAATAAGTGATGCAATTAATACAATTGATCACGCTGTACAAAATAATGCTTCTGTAGCATTAGATGTAAAAGATGTAGCAGTAAAAAGTAATGAAGTAGCAATGCAAATTGTTGATGATACTAGAAAAATAGAATTTTTAGGAAAAGAATTACTTCATTAAAAAGAGTAGATAACTACTCTTTTAAATTAATTTAAAGCATAACAAGGTTTATCTTTATTATCGCAAATCCAGTTTATCCATAGTTTTTCATCTGTTCCTTCATTTATAGTTACAAAATTTCTAACTCTTAGATATTTTGAAGAACCAATTGGTGTAAGCATTGAAGTCTCAATAGTTTTATCTTCATTTAAAAATTCATTATTATCATTTGTAACAGCAGAAATTCCAAGCCATTCTATATAAGAAGGTGGTGTGTGAACAATACCTGATGATACAACTTGATGTATTTTATCTTTGTTCTCTTTGTCATTTATAACTCCTAATGAGCCTACATGAACATCTCCTGATAAAATCACTGTTCTAGTATTTTGACCATTTTCTTTTCTTTTTTTGATATTCATAAAAAGTCGCATAATAAGACGCATTCTTTCACCTTGATGTTCTTTTGCTCTCCAATGATCTTTTAAATCATCTGTTAATTCCTCTTGCCATGAAGAAAAATCGACTAAAGCTTCCGTACAAGAAAAATCTCTATAAACAACAGGAACCGCTGATAAAACAAGTAAATTATCATTTAAAATATTTTCATCCAAATATGTATTTATATCTTTCCATTCATCATTACCCATAACAGTATAGATACTTCTTTGAGCACGATTATCAAGTGCTAAAATATGATAGTTTCTAAATTTTAATGCAAATGAATAGTGTTCTCTTTTTTTAGAAAGTAAAGATGTGTTTTTGATTGTTCTTATTTGAAATATCTCAAAATACTTTTTTGCTACAGAAAAAATATTTTTATATACATCGCAAGTTTGAAGCTCATCAGGATAAGAACCCCAACCATCAAAAATATCATGATCATCCCACATCATAACCGTTGGAATAGTAGCTAATGCCAAAGACATTGATTTATCACTCCATTTTGATATATAAAGTTTTTCATAAAAATCTTTTAACTGCTTAATCATAGTTTTAGAAGCACGTCTTTTTATCTTCTCTTTCATTTTCAGTTTTGTCCATTTTTCTAACTCTAATACTTTTGACCATAATTCATCTGCATAAACTTGATCTCCGCCCATTACAAGAACAGAAAAAGGCTCTTTTTTATGATTTTTTTCTAACTTTTCCCATAATTTATAAGGAACATCTGTTTTAGCAAGTAAATCAGGGCTAGAAAAACCATTACAAGAAGCATAAGCAAATTTCGCTTTTTCATTTTTAGCTGGAATATAAAATTTCCAAGAATCTCTTTTATTGAAATCTTTAAGAAATCCTTTCTCATTTTGTATTTGATATGTTACATATCTTGAATTTTCCAATGCTTTAATAGTATATTCAGCTCTATAGAAATAACCATTATTTAAATTTGCTAATTTTTTAGCTTTTACTATAGTATCATTATCAAAAACAATAGAATAGTCTAAATTTGTTTTACTTAAAAAACACACAACATATTTATTATCATTTTCAATAGATAATAAAGGACCTAATACTAATTTCTCACTCATTTTGGTTCCTTCTTATAAATAATAAAATTATTAAATAGTATAACATATATAAAATATACTATAATAATTTATATGATTATTTATGATAAAAAACAATTAATTTCTCCAATATCAAAGTTTCTAGGATTGCTATTTGTAATATTTAGCATAAGCCTTTCTATTGAGTATAGTAAATATCAAGAGTTAATATATGAAGAACTTTATGAAACTAAAGTAGAAGTAATAAACATATATCAAAAAGAAAAATATGATGTACTAAAATTAAAAACAAATAATCTAGAATTTTTCACTTCCGTACCTAAACAACATACTATTAAAAAGTTGGATTTAATTAATGTAGGCATACTAACAATAAATATAAGTTTTGTAGATTACTTAAAAGGTTTTTTTACTAATACAATATATTTTGACATTTTGCAAAAAGATAAAACCTTCAAAGACAAAATAGTAGAAAAGATAAGAGCAAATCATACAAATGATCAAATTAGTGAAGTCTTTGAAGCACTATTTTTAGCAATTCCCTTATCTACACATACAAGAGAGGTTTTTACAAACTATGGGATTAGTCACTTAGTAGCACTTTCAGGATTTCATTTGGCAGTTTTATCTTTTTTGATATATTGGATTTTTTACTTTCCTTATAGTTTCTTTCATACAAAATACTTTCCATATAGAAATAAAAAATATGATTTGTTATTGCTTACACTTTGTCTTTTATTTTTATACTTACTTCTTACAAATATAGTAGCGTCACTTCTTAGAGCTTTTGTGATGTTGAGTTTAGGAATAATTTTATTACGTTCAAATATAAAGCTAATCACATTTAACAATCTATTATTTGCTTTCTTGATAATAATATCAGTTTTTCCTAAATACATATTTTCACTATCTTTATGGTTTTCTATGTTTGGAGTATTTTATATATTTTTATTTATCAAATACTTTAAAGACCTAAAAAGTAAAGTCGTACAAATCTTACTTTTTAATTTTTGGATATATTTTGCAATGAATGCTATTGTTCACTATTTCTTCAAAGTTACTACATATGAACAACTGTATTCACCTTTTATGACTATGGCTTTTACAATTTTTTACCCAATGGAGTTATTTGCTCATTTATTTAACTTTGCGAGTGTCTTTGATAAGTACCTACAACTCTTTTTAGCAAGTGATTTTTATATATTTGAAGTAGGAACAAGTTTAGAAGTCTTTATCTTTTATGTATGTATATCATTCCTTTCAATATTTTATAAAAGTGCTTTTATTATTCTAAATATAAGTATGGTGATTTTTAATATTTATTTATTTTTATAAGATTATTATATAATGAAGAATAGAAAAGAGTTAAAATGAATTTCAAAAAAGAACTACATACGATATTTGAATATCCAAGAAGACACAAATATGGAATACTAATCCAATCTTTAATATTTTTAAATATTTTTATTAGTATAGTTATTATGTTTTTGCAAACAGAAAAAAGCTTGATTGATTATTATGATATTTTTTATATTATAAATTTTGTAAATATTATGTTTTTTACTCTTGAATATATCTGTAGAGTATACGCAGCAGGATTTAATGAAACTAGCAAGCGTATTAGGCATATCACAAAACCTATGATGATAATAGATTTACTAGCAATACTTCCTTTTTATCTATCAGCTTTTAATATGGATTTTGGTTTTTTAAGAGCTCTTAGAATTTTACGTATTTTTAAACTATTTAGACTAACAAAGTTCGCTGAATTTGATGCTTTGGTTATATCAATCATAAAAGAGAAAAAAGAAGAGTTTATTTTTATTGTTATTGCTCTTATAGTATTACTTATTACAATCACTCCATTAGTTTACTTTTTTGAAAAAGATGCACAGCCTGAGGTTTTTACTAGTATGGGTACAACTATGTGGTGGTCTATTATTACATTTACAACTGTTGGATATGGAGATATGTATCCAATTACACTAATGGGTAGAATACTTACAATTTTTGTAAGCTTTTTAGGAATAGCCTTTTATGCAATACCAGGAAGTATATTTACATCAGCACTATTAGAAAAGATAAATATAAAAAAACAAAAAGAAAAAGAGAGAAAAGAAAAAGAACTATTAGAAAGAGAAAAACTTGATAGTAATACTTTTTAGTTATAAGCAAATAAGATATAACGATACAATAGAGCTAAAGAAAGGTTTTAAATGAATACAAATGTACCTACTAATCAAAAAGAACAAGACTATCATTCACAATGTGAAGTACTAAAAAATAGTATAACAGTACATAAAAGAAATCAAGCAAAACTAAATGATGATGTAAATACTTTAAAACAAAAACAAAATGAGCTTAGAGGTATAGAGAGTATAAAAGTAGAATATACAAAGATTCATAAGATTATAAAAGAACAAGGGCAGTTAAAAGAAGACAATACAAGAAGAGAAGACTTAAAAGCAGAGCAAATAGACCTAAGAGAACAATACACTAAATCAAAAGATGCTATTACGCAACTATTAGAGCAAACAAAAGAACATACAAATCTAATAAAAAAAGAAAAAGAGTTAGAAACGTATATAGTAGAGTATAAAAACATAGTAGAACAAAAGCTAGAAGAAGAAAAAGCAATAGAAAAGAAAATAGCTAGGAAAGATAAGCTAATAGCAGAAGTAAATATAAAAATAGAAAAGATTAAAGAATTAGGACGAGAAACAGCTTGTCCTATATGTACAAGACCACTACTTGATGAATATGATAATGTACTTCAATCATTAGAAGAGATAATAAAACATACACAAACACAAAAAATAGCAAAAGCAAAAGAAGAGTTAGAAAAACTAAAGCAAGACAAACAAAAAGCACAAGAGCAGTTTACTAAAATAAATCACGAATACTTCCAAGTCTCAAAAAGCATAAATCTAATAGAAAGCAAAAGAAGAGACCTAATCAAAGAAGAAGAACACCTTGAAAAAATAAAAGCACAAGGCTTAAAAAATAAAGAAGAATTAGAAAAACTAGGTAATCAGGTATATGATATTACATCATATCAAAATGCACTAGAGAAACAAAAAGAACTAAAAGAAAAATATGAATACATCCAAAACCTAGAAACAATGCTCTTACACCTAGATAAAGCACAAGAAGAACTAAATACAGTAACAACAACAATAGATAAGCTAAATATAAAATATGATGAATTAGAACTAGAATATAAAAAAGAAAATAGGGATGAGGTAGGTAAATAAAAAAAGAACTATCAAAGATATTAAATAAGCCTAGGAGAGTTTAAAACAAAACTAAACGCAAAATAGCACCAAGAATATCAAGCTTTGCCTCAAATATGTACGCACTTATCACAAAAGGAAAGTACCAACATATAGAGATATCAAATGACTTTGATTTTTTTATCTATGATGAAGGTAAAAAATACCCAATCGAAAGATTTTCAGGTGGTGAAGTAGACCTAGCAAACTTAGTCTTGCGAATCGCCATATCAAAAACCCTAGCTGAAGTAAGTGGTACAAGTTCTGTAGGGTTCCTAGCTTTTGATGAAGTTTTTGGAAGCGAAGATGAAGCTAGACGATTAGAAATACTAGAAGCTTTTCATACTATAAAAGAACAGTATCGACAGATCAATTGTGGGGGGATGTCTATTTTAATACATAGGTTTTTGAAAAGTTGTGATATAACCTCTATAATCATTATTGGAGATATGATGTTCAATAAGGAATTAGAATATAAAACAACTTATGAATATCTTTATAATGAACTAATAGGATTAAAAAGTAAAAATGTAAATTATCATGTTTGGGTTTTAGTAGAAAATGGAATGATAATTGATTCTACATTAAAATTAAAAGAAAAACTCAGAATAGATTTTTTAGAAAAAAAAACTGACGGTGAAGTTACATATAAACTTATGAATCAAAAATCTTCAGATAACATTGAATATATACCTTTTTTGATTGGAGAAAATTTTTTAAATAAAACGAATCCTAATCCTTATCTATAGATTTACTAAAATTAAAAATAGGATAGAGTGGTAAAGAAGAATTTTGTTTATTAATAGTTTTTTTATTTAGTAAATAAACATTTAAATTTACTATTATGTTAATTCTTTGTATTTATCAGTTTCCATTTTACTGTGCCCAAATTGTACCTATGTATGAATAAAAATAAACATTTTTTTATTTTTGATAAAAGCTAAAATAGTGATTTTATAGGTATCGTTAGTTATTATTAACTATAAAAATTTAATAAAATTATTAGTATTATATAGTTTTCTATTTTAAAATATTATCTTAAAATTATAATATCGATTATTTATGTATTTTTCGTTATTATTATGCAGAAAGTAATCAATATATGGAATTCAATAGTCTTATTAAAAGATTTTGAACAGCATTAAGTAAGAATAGGAAAACGATGAATCAATTACTAAGAATAGAATATAATCCATTGGGAAGAATATTTATGTTACTTGTATGGTTATTATTCGGTCTACCAATTGGATTATTTTTATTTTTTGTAGTAAATAATTATTTTGCAAATTTTTCTGGAATACTATTAGTTATATGTTCTATTTTCTATTTTTTTAATCTATCATTCTTTAAAAGCTTAACTTTTTATGAAAATAAAATAATGAAAGAGTCAAATATATTTGGAAAAACTTATAGAAGAACACTAAATTATTCAAAAATGGAAACAACTGTTTCAAAAAGTTTTTTTGGTGGAAGTTTAATGTTTTGGGAAAAAGAAAATAAATGGAAAACTTATTGGTTCTTTGTATTTGACTTATTTCCTGTAAGCAATGAAGAGTTCAAAAAAATAAGACAAATACTAATTGATAAAAAGAAAATAGATGGAGATTTCGAATGGAACTATTAAAAAAAGTATATACTCAAGAAGATAAAAAGTACGAGGAGAGCGATAATTTAGTCTGAGGGAAAAGTTCAGTGTGCCCAATTTGTGACTAATAATAAATAAAAATAAATGTTTAAATTGTTTGATAAAAGTTACAATAATGATTTAATAGGTATTGTTAGTTATTAGTAACTACAAGAATTTAATAAATAGTTATAGATACAAGGAATATAAAATGCAAACTGAAAATATAGTATCTTGTCCAATTGAATTATTTAGAAGTATTAACCTTGATTATACAAGATTAACAATTGAAACACTTGATATTACAAATTTTGAACTTCATGATTTCCCACTTAGTCCACAAGAATATTTAAAATTTGCAAGACAAGATTTGAAAAATAAAGATGCTAGAGGATTAATAAATGCTTTATCAAATGCAAAAAGATGTATTGACTGTTTAATTGAAAGTACATTAATAGGTTTACATTTTAATATTGATAAAGAACTATCAACAGATATAATTGATTTTTGTAATAATATTCTTTCTGATGAAGATAAAGAAATTCAGCCAAATCAGTTGAAATTATTTACTGCCCTTGGTTTAGCTCCATCAATTTTAATATCAGAAGTTAGATTGTTAAGGAATAAGATTGAACATGACTATGCATTACCAAAAAGAAGTGAAGTAATAAAAGCTATTGAAGTAGCTGAACTATTGATAAATAATATAACTGCAAAAAGACTTAGTAGTTATACAATTTTAATCTCCGATACAAAAAACAATAATAAAGGAATTATGATTGATACAGATTATAATCAAAATAATATTATATCATTTCAATTGGTATCAGGAAATATACCATCAAAAGATAGATTTCATAGAGAATCAAAATATATCTTAAATGGAAATGAAACAATATATTGTTATTTACTTAGAACAATGATAGTTGCTGGGCAAGATGAAGAAAATTTATTAGATATAATCAAATTATTGATAAATAAAGTTTCACCAGAACAACCTAGTCAATATATCAAAATAAAAGAAATTATATAGTCATAGTAAAAAATCTATAACAAAACACAGGAAATGAACAAGTGATAAGCGGATTTTTTCTCATTTACTAACTATCATTTAGTGCTAAGAAAAAGAAGTTAGCGAAGAGGTTGAAATCACTTGTCCTTCAGTTCGGTCGTTAGCAAAGGATTATAAATGAAAAATAATTTAACAGATTTTGACATTTCACAATACTTAGATGATAAAGAAATCATAGCAGAATATCTAACTCAAGTAATACAAGAGGGTGATAGGGATGAATTACTTTTATCTATTGATAATATTACTAAGGTAAAAGGAATAAGTCAAATATCAAATATAATTTAGATTAATTCCTTAATGTAGCTATTAATCTATTTTCATCTTTCAAAAAAGAGAATACATCAAAAATCGATTTTACAAAAATATCAGAATTCAACAATGTCTCAGTACATAAACCCTCATCTTGCAAAATAGCAATACCCAAAATAGACTCTTTTAACATTAACTTATCATTTCGTCCATTCCCCACACTTAAAGTAGTAGAAGAGCCCAAACTTTTAATAAAATCTAACTTACTAACATCTTGTGATGTCTTTGATATTTTTATAATCTCACATTTTGTATCTACAAGTTCTTTTTCAACACTTCCATAAGTATCAGCAGTAATTACATAAAATTTAAAAGAGTTTGAAAGTTCATTTATACTTTTTTTAATACCCTCAATTAGTTTACCGTCAATTGCAATCGTACCATTATAATCAAATACAATGTTTTGAATTTCTATCTCTTCTCTTCCTGGAATATTTACTTTCACTTTTTTATCCTTTTTACTAACTAATTATAATAAGAATAATACCAAAACTAGTATGAAAAAGAATATTTGTAAGTCTAAAAAAGCTAAAATACCGTAATTATAAAAAGGAATTTAAATGTACAAAATACGCCAAGCTATAAAAGAAGACATTAGTCGTATGGCAGAAATAGAAAAAATTTGTTTTTCTGCGTCTGAAGCTGCGTCATTAGAATCATTTCAAAAACGATTTTCAGTTTTTCCTGAGTGTTTTTTTGTACTAGAAATTGATGATATTGTTGTAGGTCATATAAATGGCTGTATTAACAATGCACCAGAACTTCCTGATGCATTGTATTCAGATAGTAAACTGCATTGCCCCAAAGGTGAATACCAAACAGTATTTGGATTGGCAGTTGATCCTAAATACCAAAATCAAGGTTATGCATCGGCACTTATTAAATATTTTATTGAGTTTAGTAAAAATCGCAAACATAAAGGGATGGTACTTACTTGTAAAGATTACCTTGTTAAGTTCTACCAAGGCTTCGGATTTATTCATCAAGGTATATCAGAATCAAGTCATGGTGGTGCTCAATGGAATGATATGTTGTTAATATTCTAAATGAAAAGACAAAAATTGACTAAACTTTTCCTATTATTAATACTAATCTTCAACTTTTGTTTCGCTACAAATGAAAACCCTTTATATATTCCTTCAAAAACACTTCCTTCCTTTAATCAAGAAGATTTTTCAAAATATATAGATGAAAATAAAAAATGGCTAGAAAACAATCGTGCTTTTTTAACAAAAAATCACGAATTGGAACTTTTTCTAAATTCACCATTTGAGTAAAAACCAATTAATCAAAAAGCATCAAAAGGAATTTTGTTAGTTCATGGACTTGGTGATTCTCCTGGTTATTTTCAGGATTTAGCACAAGAGTTAGTTTCACAAGGATTTTTAGTAAGAACTGTGTTATTAACAGGACATGGTAGTAAACCCGCTGATTTAATAAACGTTGAGTTTGAACAATGGGAAAATCTTGTAAATCATCATATAAAACTATTAGAAAAAGAAGTAGATGAATTATGGCTAGGTGGATTTTCTACAGGAGCTAATCTTGTAACTTCATACGCTTTTGAAAATGAAGAAGAAATATCAGGCTTGTTACTTTTTTCTCCTGGTTTTGCATCAGATGAAAGAACCTTATTACCTTTTTCAGGAATTGGGTCTTTTTTCAAAACGTGGTTATTTCAAAATGACAATAGTCAAAATATTTTACGATATGAATCCTTATCTATGAATGCTTCAAATTTGTATTATCAAACTCTAAAAAGAGTTGAAGAGGGCTTTGAAAAAAAAAGTTTTTCAAAACCAGTATTTATAACTATTAGTGAAGATGATAGTGTTATAACATCAAAAGATATAGTGTCTATTTTTACAAAAAATTTTAAAAATCCCAAAAGCCAACTAGTTTGGTTTGGAAAAGAAAATGGTTTTAAAGATAGCAGAATCACTTATTTACCTTCTTATATTCCTAATCAAAAGATTGCAAACTTTTCTCATTTAAGTGTGTTATTTAAAAAAGATAATTTCTTTTATGGAAAAAATAGTGAATATAAAATGTTCAGAAATGGTCAAGACAAGATTTACAATAGCCAAAATGACGAACTTTGGTATTCTGCTTGGGGATTACAAGAAGAGGGCAAGTATTTCGCTAGACTTACATGGAATCCATATTTTAAAAAGAATATAAAAAATATGACAGAAGTAATAAATTCTAATAAATGATTAATAAAAACAAGGATTATAAATGAAAATATCAAAATTATATGCAAACAATGATAATTTTAAAACCATAGAATTTGATAAAGGTATAAATTTTATCCTCTCATCAAACAATGGTGTTGGGAAAACTAGTCTTTTTAACCTAATAGACTTTTGTTTATTAGGTGATAAACACTTTTTAGGCAATGAACACTTTAAAGATTATATCTTTTATATTGAACTTCAAATTGCTTCAAATAGATATATTACGATTAAACGACCTATTGTTGGTGGTAAAAATATCGAATTAAAAATCACAAAACAAAAATCAATGCTTTTGGATGAAAAAGATTTTAATAAAAAAGGCAGTATAGGTGTAGCCAAATCTTTTTTTGAAAATAAAGCTAATTATTCAATAAACAAATTTAGAACATATATAACATATTTTTTAAGGGATGAGAACAATCAAAGTAATGTATTTATATTAAATAAAAATAAAGCTTCACATGAAATAGAATACAAAACACTTATATCAAAATTTTTAGGTATTGATGGACGAAAGTTGCGAAAAAAATATGAACTAGATGAACTAATCAAAAAAGAAGATATTGAACCCACAGTTTTAAAAACTGCACAAAGTGATTTACAAAAAGTTATTGAAGAGAATAAAAAATTAATCAACAGCTATTTTATAGATAGATTTAAAAATATATTTTCTAAATATGGAAGAATAGTATTAGAAAAAGAGGTAACTTTTTTAATTGATTTAAATACTTCAAATGATATAGAGTTTTCTATAAATGTGGGAAATAATGAAGAATTAAATGATGCTACACAACAAAAGCTTTTATCTTTTATCTTTGCCTCTGCATTAGCTGAAATTTATGCACAAAAAAAACTTATCAAATTTGTAGCTTTTGATAGTCCTTTCCATGGAGATAAAAATACTTATGAAAATGGTATTTATGCGGCGATTCATCAATTAGATAGAATTGGTATTCAAACTATTATCACATCAAATGAAGATGCTATTAAAGATAAAGAGATTTTATTAGAAATCAAAGATCAATATTTGACAGATTATTTTAGTGATAGTGACAAGTTAATGGGTGATTTTTAAGAAATATCACTCTTATCAGACTCAATAGCTATTTTCAAAAAGCTAGTAAAGGCTACATTATCAAAGGTAAGTGAATCATCTAAGTTTGATTTCATTTCATCCAAAGCTTTTGTATATTTTTTGTAAAACTCAAAACTAGGTTTTGGCTTATACACTAAATCTTGAAGTTCAAAATATTTGATTACCATTTTTGTAGTAGTTGGTTTGATAAAGTATTCACTATGTCTATTTATACAGTAGGGTGCTACACTTATAATAGTCCATTTTGCCAAGTTGTATTGAGCTAAAAATTCTACTAAACCTTCAAAACCATCTTTCTTATTTCCATATAAAAGCTCATATATCTCAATACTAAGCATATCTTTTTCATAAGAGTTCAATGAAGCGATTGCATCTTTTAATTTTAATTTATCAAATAATGAAACCATAACAGATTTTTGAACTGTTTTAAAAAATCCTTCTATTAGTAAATTTGGATTTGAGAAGTTTTCTTTTTTTAGTTGATTCTTTGCAAAATCTTCTAGTTTTTGGGGATTAAATTTTTGTATTTTTGGGAAAAATGTTTCGTCTTTAAAACCTTCTGGATACATTGCCAAAAACTCTGATTCTAAATCTTTTAATTTATCCAAATTCATTTATTTTATACCAAAACTAGCAAAAGCACCTTCAATACTTGGAATACTTTTATAGTTAGTTTTTGTTAGTCTTACATCTTTTGTTTTAAGATCGCATATTGCAAGTTTAAAACTAGAACCCATATATGGTTCTACAACACAAATGATTTTATCTTCAATTTGTCGTGTAGTGTAAATAGTACCTTTTAAAGAGGGGAAAAAATATTTTGGATAACTCAATGGTGTTATTTCAACAATATCTATGGCTTCTTCATTTTCAAGAGTTTGAACTATATCTTTAGCATCTTCATAACTATCAAATTGGATACACCAATCATCAAAAAATTTGTTAAAATGTTCTAAATCCTCATCTAGAAAACCGCCAGCTAAACCTTGTAAAGTAAAAATAGACACAAAAGACACCTTGAAATATATTTATTTAAAATGAATTCTAACATATTTAAGTTTTAAAAAAGGCAAGTGCCTATAAATAGGACACTTAACCTAATGGTTTTTTATTTTCTTTTATTAATCAATTCTGTTAATATTTGTTTATATGTTTCAACTTTATTAGCACCAACTCGTGCAATTTCATTATCAAATATTATAGTAGGAATAGCATAAACTCCTTGGTCTCGCCAAAATTTCTCTTCATCTTCGATTTGTTTAATTGCTTCTTTATTATCTAATCTTTTCATTGCTTCATCAGCATTTAAACCGACTGCTTTTAATTCAGCATATAAAACATCACGATTACTTATATCTTTTCTTTCACCAAAATATGCAGCTTGTAAACGCATTTCTAATTCAGTTTGTTTACCAAATTGTTTCGCATAACTTAGTAATATATGAGAATCAAATGTATTTAATTTTCTCATTTCTTTAAAATAATCAAATTTAAATCCAGATTCTTTTCCAAGTTTAGTAACATTGTTTCTAGTTTCTTGTAGTTTATCTTCACTTAATCCATATTTATTTTTTAGATATTCATCCGCATTTTTCCCAACTCTTGGCATATCAGGGTTAAGCTCAAAAGGATGCCATGCAATTTCAACTTTATCTTCTAGTTTTAATTCACTAATAGCTTGTGTTAATCGTGTGTACCCAATAGCACACCAAGGGCAAACTACATCAGATACTATATCAATTTTTATTTTATCTTGTACAGTTTTTAGCTCTGATGCAAATGCGTTTATACTTAGAAAACTAAGTTGTGATAACATCGTTATCATAAGTATAACTTTAATTATTTTTTTCATATTTATTTTTTATCCTAGATTTTTGAATCTTCTTGTATATATTCGTGTGCCATATATGAACTTCTAGCGTATGGGCTTGCTTTTACAAAATCAAAACCTAATTCCAAAGCTAATTCTTCATATCTTTTAAACTGTTCAGGTTTTACATATTCTATTACTTTTTCATACTCACCTGTAGGAGCTAAATATTGACCGATACTTAAAAATTTACAACCAACTGCTAATAAATCCTTGAATACTTGAATCATTTCTTCTTCAGTTTCCCCAAGTCCTACCATTAAAGCTGTTTTTGTTTTTATTTTATCGCCACCAAGTTCTTTAAGTTTTCTTAAAACTTCTAATGATCTTTCATAATTTGCATTTCTTCTTATTCTATACAAACTAGGAACTGTTTCGACATTGTGTCCGATGATTACTGCACCTGACTCAATGACTCTTTTTAGACTATCTTCTTTTCCTTTAAAATCAGGAATCAAAATCTCTACTTTTGTACCAGGTGCTTTTTCTAAAATATCTCTTGTAACTTTATAAAACTGCTCAGCTCCACCATCTTTTAAATCATCTCTAGCAGGGCTTGTAATTACTACAAATTTAAGACCAAGTCTTAAAACTGAAGTTGTAACTTTTTGAATCTCTGTTTCATCAACGCCACTTGGTAATCCTGTTTTAACATTACAATATGTACATCTTCTTGTACAAATAGCCCCTAAGATTAAAAAAGTTGCATTTTTATTTGCAAAACATTCACTAATATTTGGACATTTGGCTTCTTGACATATTGTATGAAGTCCTCCAACATCTTTTAAAAGATTTTCCATTTCTATTTGAGTATGTGGTGTTAATTTTTTTCTTAACCATTCTGGTTTTTTATATTTTACTTCTCTTGTTGTAAAGTTACTTGTCATTTCTTTTGTCATAATATTTATCCTTCGTATAATTCATTATATATTTTTTGTTCATTTTCATCTAATTTAGAATCTATTAACTGTGCATTAAATGTTTTAATAAATGCTTTTTGTAAAGCTTCTTTAGCTTGATTAAAATCTATATTAATAGAGAAATCTTCCAAAGATGAGCCGTATCTTTCGTTTTTTTCAATAGTTTTTAAAGGAATTGAACCATGTTGGAAAATCACATTTTTTGATCTCTTTTGTGCATTTCCACCAATCTTTTTTCCATTGATTATAATATCATAAGCTTCAAATCCCACTTGGCAAAATGCATTTTTGCTTAAAATTATCTCTTCTATATCTTTTGCAAAATTGGCTTTTAAACCAAAACTAGAATAAAATTCAAGAATAAAAGAACAAATTAACTCATAAGTTTCTTTTACTCCCTTGTTTTGTATATAACTAGTTGGAATTATTAAGGAATATGAAATATCATGTCCATGAAACAATACTCCACCTCCTGTTATTCTTTTTGCAAAATTATTTTTATACTCTTCTAATAGTGTTACATAATCACTTGGATTTTGAGAAAGCCCAAAAGTAACGCTATCTTGCCACGAATATAGCCGTAAAACTGGTAAACTATCTTTTTTAAAAGCTTTAAATAATGCAGAATCTATACTAGAGTTAGCTTTTGCATCAAGATTTTGAGATATAATAAATCTAAATTTATTGTTAAAAATCATTTCAGGCCTTAAGTTTAATTTATATATTTTTATAATACTTCTATTTAAGAAGAGTTTAAAAAAATTATGAATTTTAGTAAACGTGTAAGTTTATTATAATTTAGATTCAATTATAATAAAAAACTAATATTAATAATTAATATAATTTTAAGAATTAAGTATTATTTTTCAAAGGAGATTTATGTCATCGTTAAATTTAGAAGATATTAACCCGTTAGAGACTCAAGAATGGATTGAGGCTTTAGAGGCAGTTATTGAAGAAGAAGGTATACAAAGAGTTCATTTTTTACTTGAAAAGTTAATTGATAAGTCAAGAAGAAGTGGTGGGCATTTGCCATATGACGCAACAACAGCTTATATAAATACTATTTCGCCAAATGAAGAGCCAAATATGCCTGCAAATATGGATATTGAAAGAAAAATCAGATCTATAATTAGGTGGAATGCGCAAATTATGGTACTAAGAGCATCTAAAAAGAATTTAGAACTTGGTGGTCATATTGCATCTTTTCAATCATCAGCAACAATATATGATGTTGCTTTTAATCACTTTTTTAAAGCACCAACTGAAAAAGACGGTGGAGATTTAATATATTTCCAAGGTCATATTTCTCCAGGTATTTATGCAAGAAGTTATATTGAAGGAAGAATCTCTGAAGATCAAATGGATAACTTTAGACAAGAAGCATTTAATGATGGACTATCATCATATCCACATCCAATGCTTATGCCAAACTATTGGCAATTCCCTACTGTTTCAATGGGTCTTGGACCAATACAATCTATTTATCAAGCAAGATTCTTAAAATATCTTACTCATAGAGGAATAAAAGATTGTTCAGATCAAAAAGTTTATTGTTTCTTAGGTGATGGTGAAACAGATGAACCTGAATCTCTTGGAGCTATTGGATTAGCAGGTAGAGAAGGATTAGACAACTTAATATTTGTTGTAAATTGTAACTTACAAAGACTTGATGGTCCAGTTCGTGGAAATGGAAAAATTATCCAAGAACTTGAAGGTGAGTTCAGAGGTGCTGGTTGGGAAGTATTAAAAGTAATTTGGGGAAGCCTTTGGGATCAACTTCTTGCAAAAGATACTTCAGGAAAACTTCTTGAACTTATGGAAAAAACTGTTGATGGTGAATATCAAAACTTTAAACAAAAAGGTGGAGCTTATACAAGAGAAAACTTCTTTAATAAATATCCAGAAACTGCAAAACTTGTAGAAAATATGAGTGATGATCAGATTTGGAAATTAAATAGAGGTGGACATGATCCTGTAAAAGTTTATGCTGCATTTAAAAGAGCAAATGAAACTGTTGGACGACCATCAGTTATATTAGCAAAAACTGTAAAAGGTTATGGAATGGGTGCTGCTGCTGAGGGTATGAATATTGCTCATGGTGTAAAAAAAGTAAATTCTTCTGACTTAATCAAGTTTAGAGATAGATTTGATATTCCAATTTCAGATGAAGAAGTAGAAAAATTCTCTTATTATAGACCAGAAGAGGATTCAGCTGAAGTTAAATACATGAAAGAAAAAAGAGAAAATCTTGGTGGATTTGTTCCTCAAAGAAGAGAAAAATTCTCTACAAAACTTGAACTTCCAGCACTTAGCGCATTTGATTCGATAACAAAAGGTAGTGGTGATAGAGAGATTTCTACAACTATGGCACTTGTTAGAGTCTTAAATGTGTTAATTAAAGATAAAAAAATTGGTAAAAAAATTGTTCCTATTGTTCCTGATGAAGCTAGAACTTTTGGAATGGAAGGTATGTTTAGACAAGTTGGTATTTATTCATCAGCTGGACAAAAATATATTCCACAAGATAAAGAACAAGTAGCTTACTATAAAGAAGATATAAAAGGTCAAGTTTTACAAGAAGGAATTAATGAATTAGGTGCAATGAGTTCATGGATTGCAGCAGCTACTTCTTATTCTGTAAATGATTGTCCTATGATTCCATTCTATGTATTTTACTCAATGTTTGGATTCCAAAGAACAGGTGATTTATGTTGGGCAGCAGGTGATCAAAGATCAAGAGGTTTCCTAGTTGGTGGTACAAGTGGTAGAACTACATTAAATGGTGAAGGTCTTCAACATGAAGATGGTCATTCACATATTTTAGCAAATACAATTCCAAATTGTGTTACTTATGATCCAACTTACGGATATGAAGTTGCTGTAGTAATTCAAGATGGAATAGAAAGAATGTATGGTGAAAAACAAGAAGATGTTTTCTATTATATTACAACGTTAAATGAAAATTATAAACAACCAGCAATGCCTGAAAATGCTGCTGAAGGTATTATTAAAGGTATTTATAAACTTAAAACTGTTGAAGCTAAAAATGACTTTAAAGTTAAATTATTAGGTTCTGGTTCTATTTTCCAAGAAATTCTAAAAGCTGCTGATATTTTAAAAGATGAGTATGGAATTTCTAGTGATATTTATTCTGCTACTTCTTATAATGAATTAGCTCGTGAAGCTCAAGATGTAGAAAGACATAATCTTTTAAATTTAGATAAAGAACAAAAATCTTCTTATGTAAATACTCTTTTAGGAGATGATGAAGAAAATATCATTATTTCAGCAACTGATTATGTAAAAACATATTCAGAACAAATAGCACCATTTGTAAAAGGAACATTTAAAGCCTTAGGAACAGATGGATATGGTAGAAGTGATAGTAGAGCAAACTTAAGAAGTTTCTTTGAAGTTGATACTAACTTTATTGTTTATACTGTTTTAGCACAACTTGCAATAAATGGTAAAATCAAAAAAGATGTTGCTACTGATGCTATGAAAAAATATGGAATTGATGCAAATAAAATCAATCCATTAAAATCATAAGGAGTTAAAAATGGCAAAAATATATGATATTTTTATTCCTGATTTAGGGGCTGATAAGGATGTTGATTTAATCGATGTTATGGTTAAAATCGGGGATAAAGTTGAAGTTGAAGATGGACTTATTACACTAGAAACTGAAAAAGCTTCAATGGATGTTCCAACAGAACATGCAGGAGTTATAAAAGAAATTTTATTAGAAGTTGGTATGAAAGTAAATAGTGGAGATTTGATTGCTAGAATTGAAGCAGAAGATGAAGTCTCAGAAGAAGAACCAAAAGTAGAAGTAAAAGAAGAGAAAAAAGTTGAAACACCAAAAGTTGAAACTCAAGCAGAAGAGACTACTGTCTCACAGACTTCTACTCAATTTGTAAAAGAACAATCAATAAAATCAGTTGTGGAAGAAGTAAAAGTTCCAGACTTAGGGGCTGATAAAGATGTTGATGTAATTGATGTTATGGTTAAAGTAGGAGATATTATTAGAATTGATGATGGTCTTATTACTTTAGAAACTGAAAAGGCATCGATGGATGTACCTGCACCTTTTAGTGGAGAAATCATTGAACTATTTGTAGAAACTGGAATGAAAATAAATAGTGGTGATTTAATTGCAAAAATAATTAAAACTGTTGTAATTGAAAATAAAGTTCCAACTCCAGCTTTAAATACTTCAAGTACTCCTGTTGTAGTTGAAAAAGCAACTCCTTCAAGACCTACTGTTCAAGAAGTGGCAGCTGCTAGTACTCATAGCGAAGAAAGTAAAGTTTTAACAAAAAAAGCTGCAAAAGTTTATGCATCACCTAGTGTACGTAAAATTGCAAGAGCATATGGTGTTGACTTAGGTTTTGTAAAAGGAAGTGCTAAAAAAGGTAGAATTGTTAAAGAAGATATTAGAGAATATGTAAAAGAACAATTAAATAAACCATCAAGTAGAACAGGAATTGATGTTGGATTTAATCTTCCTGAAGCAAAAGAGATTGATTTCTCAGCATTTGGAGAAATCCAAAAAGTTGAACTTAGTCGTGTTCAAAAAGTTTCAGGTCCATTCTTACATAAAAACTATTTAGCTATGCCTCATGTTGCACAATTTGATGAAGCTGATATTACAGAACTTGAAAAGTTTAGAAAAGAACAAAATGCAATTGCAAAAGATTTCAAACTTTCACCTTTAGTATTTATTATTAAGGCTGTTGTAAAAGCTTTACAAATTCATCCAAAATTCAACTCAAGTCTAAGTGTAGATGGTCAAGAGTTAATTATGAAAAAATACTTTAATATTGGTGTTGCTGTTGATACACCAAATGGATTATTAGTTCCTGTTATTAAAGATGCCCATAAAAAAGGCTTTAAAGAAATTGCTATTGAATTAGCAGCACTTTCAGTAAAAGCAAGAGATGGAAAATTAACTTCTGCTGATATGCAAGGTGGTTGTTTTACAATTTCAAGTTTAGGTGGAATTGGTGGAACTTATTTCACTCCAATTATAAATGCACCTGAAGTTGCGATTTTAGGAATTTCAAAATCTCAAATTAAACCTGTGTTTAATGGAAAGAAATTCAAACCAAGATTAATTTTACCTTTAAGTTTATCTTATAACCATAAAGTTATAGATGGTGCAGATGGTGCTAGATTTACTACAACATTAGCAGAACTTTTAAGTGATATTAGATTACTAAATCTTTAAGGAGTTGGAAAATGGAAGAAATTAAAACTCAAGTTTTAGTAATAGGGGCTGGACCTGGTGGTTATTCAGCTGCATTTAGATGTGCTGATTTAGGTTTAGAAACTGTTTTAGTAGAAAGATACGAAACACTTGGTGGAGTTTGTTTAAATGTTGGTTGTATTCCTTCAAAAGCATTACTTCATATTGCCAAAGTAGCAGAAGAAGCGAAGCATGTAGAAAAAGCAGGAATTAGTTTTTCTGCTCCTTCTATAGATATTGAAAAAATTGCTGCTTATAAAAGTGGTGTTGTAAAGAAACTAACTGATGGTTTAGGTGCTATGTCAAAAATGAGAAAAGTTAATACTCTTCAAGGGTATGCTTCATTTTTAGATGATAATAGTGTTGAAGTTGTTTTATCAACAGGTGAAAAAAGAAAAGTGACTTTTGATAATTGTATTATCGCAGCTGGTAGTCAAAGTAGTAAAATGTCATTTATTCCTCATGAAGATCCTAGAATTTGGGATTCAACAGATGCTTTAGAAATAAAAGAAATTCCAAAAAAACTTTTAGTTTTAGGTGGTGGAATTATTGGTTTAGAAATGGGTACTGTTTATTCAACACTTGGAAGTCAAGTAGATGTTGCTATTCGTGGTACACAACTAATGACAGGAACTGATAAAGATTTAATTAAACTTTATACAAAAGCAAATAAAGATAGATTTAATATTATGACTAAAACTCAAACAGAATCTATTATTCCTAAAAGTGATGGAGTATATGTAGAGTTTAAGGGTGATAATGCTCCTAAAGAAGGTATTTTATACGATGCTGTTTTAGTTGCTCTTGGAAGAAGTGCAAATGGAAACAAAATTGGACTTGAAAATACAGGTGTTGAAGTTGATGAAAAAGGTTTAATCAAAGTTGATAGCCAACTTAGAACAAAAGTAAATCATATCTTTGCAATTGGAGATATTATAGGTCAACCAATGCTAGCACATAAAGCTGTTCATGAAGGTCACGTAGCAGCTGAAGTAATAGCAGGACACAATGTATTCTTTGAACCTAAACAAATACCATCAATAGCTTATACATTCCCTGAGATTGCATGGGCTGGTATGACTGAAAATGAAGCAAAAGAAAGTGGTATAAACTATGAAGTTTCATCTTTCCCATGGAGTGCATCAGGACGTGCATTAGCAAGTGATGTTTCAACTACAGGTATGACTAAATTAATATTCAACAAAGACACTAACCAACTTTTAGGTGGTGCTTTAGTTGGAGAAAATGCGGGAGAACTTTTAGGTGAAATTTCGCTAGCTTTAGAAATGGATTGTGATGCTGAAGATATTGCGCTAACGATTCATGCTCATCCTACTCTTCATGAGTCAATAGGAATGGCTGCTGAGATTTATGATGGTTCTATTACAGATTTACCAAATGCAAAAGCTGTAAAGAAAAAATAATTCTTTTAAACTAACAAAAACTACAAAGTAAACCTTAAAATAATTTAATATTTTAAGGTTTACACTTCTAATCAGTAATGATACTAATTATCACTTTTATAAGAATTTAAGACTACCTTTGTTAACATCCCATTAACATTTTGTTAATAAATAATTTAAAAGATTTAATTGGAGAGTTATGGAAAAAAAAGAAAAGAAAATTAATACTGAAGAAATCTTTATTCACTCAAATATTATAACAATAATTCATGATAATCAAGAATATCAATTGAGAATTACAAAAGCGAATAAACTAATCTTAACAAAATAACAAAAAATAAAATAGCAAGCAAAAATTTTAAGTATTCTTCTAAATAAATAGCCAGCCAAATATTACAATATACTTTATAAGGAAAATAAATGAAATTTAAAATTGCAAGTTCTCTTGCTGCACTATTATTATCTCAAAGTTCATTAACTGCGAATGAAACTACTACAATAGATGATATTACAGTAAGTACTGCTTCTGGATATGAACAGAAATTAGCAGATGCACCAGCTAGTATTTCTGTTGTATCAAAAGCTGATTTACAAAAAAAACCATATACAAATTTACTTGATGCTGTAAGAGATATTGAAGGTGTTGATATTGGTGAAACTAGAGATAAATCAGGTCAAGGTAGTATTAGTATAAGAGGTATGGGTTCTGATTATACGCTTATTATGATTGATGGTAAAAAACAAAATAATAATGGTGATATTTATCCAAATAGTTTTGGTGGATTCCAAAGTGCAAACTTACCACCACTTGAAATGATTGAAAGAATTGAGATAATTAGAGGTCCAATGTCTACACTTTATGGTGCAGATGCTATGGGTGGTGTTGTAAATATTATTACAAAAAAGATATCTAAAAAATGGACAGGTTCATTTACTCAAAGTAAAACATTTCAATCAGATAGTCAATTTGGAAATGATACTACAAGTGATATTGCAATTTCAGGTCCACTTATTGAAAATAAATTAGGTTTAAGTTTAAGAGGAAGTTATTACGATAAAGAAGAATCAAATCCTGAAACAAGCAGTGGAAGTACTTTTGGTGGTTCTGGGCAAACTATGGATAATCAAAACTGGTCATTTGGAACAGGTTTAACTTTTACACCAAATGATAATCATACAATTAAAGTTGATTATGATATTTCAAAACAAAAATATGATAATAGTGAAGGACAAATTGGAACAATAGATTCATATGATACTATTTTTGATACACAAAGAGTTGGATATGATGAAATTCAAAGAATGGAAAGGGAACAATATTCAATTTCACATGAAGGAAATTGGGATTTAGGGAAGAGTACAATAGGGGTACATCATATTAGTTCTGAAAACTTTGGAAGAAGTTTACCATTAAATGCATCACAAAGACAATTTATTGCAAATAATACAAATGGAAATGGAGAAAATTGGCAAAGTGTTGATGAAGCACTTCAAAATTCAGAATTTGCTGCACTTATGCCAAGACCAGGGAGAACTTTAAAATCGCAAAATACTACTTATGATGCAAAGTTTGAAATGCCTTTAGATAATCACCTAATTGTTGTTGGTGGACAATATGTAGAGGGTGAAATGGAAGATGGTGTATTTGGAATGACTGCTAATTCTGTTACTGAATCTGGAATTACATTAGATTATAAACAATGGGCTTTATTCGCAGAAGATACGTGGATGACTACTGATGATTTTTCATTTACTACAGGTCTTAGATATGATAATCATGATTCATTTGGAAGTAATATAAGTCCAAGGGGATATGCTATTTATAGTTTAAATGAAAACTGGACTTTTAAAGGTGGAGTTTCTACAGGTTATAAAACACCTAAAACAAGTGATTTATTTGATGGAGTTACAGGTTTTGGTGGACAAGGTACTAAACCTTGGTTTGGAAATCCTGATTTAAAACCAGAAAAAAGTTTAAATAAAGAACTTGCAGCATATTATACTCATGAAAATGGGCATAATTTTAATATAACATTATTCCAAAATGATTTTAGAGATAAAATTGAAAGAAGTGATGAAAATATTGATATTCCAGAAGAATGGGCTGATTTTGGTGTAATTGCTGGACAAATGCAAAATATTGGTGATGCTACAATAAAAGGTATTGAAATTGCAGGGAAGTATAATATTACAAATGCTGTATCACTTAAAGGTAATTATACTTATACAGATTCACAAAGAGATGATACAGGAAATCCTTTGGGATCAAGTGCAGAGCATTTATATAATGTAATAGTTGATTGGCAAATTAATCCTAAATGGAATACATTTATCAAAATGTCTGGTGAAAAAGGTAGATGGTATGATGACTATGATGATTACTACGATGATTTCCAAGTATTTAATTTAGGTGGTTCTTATAAATTATCTAAAAATGTAACTTTTAATGGTGCAATTAACAATTTATTTGATAAAGATTTTACAGGTACTAAAATCTACTCAGATGATGGTGAACTTGTAGAAGATTATTCTTATAACTTAGCTCAAAAAAGAAGAGAATTTTGGTTAAGTATGAATGTAACATTCTAAAATAAAAAGAAGTGAATTATTTCACTTCTTTTATATTCCTTCTCTTCAAATACCTTTATTTAAAGAGCGTTATTATCTAATTTGAGATATACTTTTCTAAAGTATATTAACTATAAAATACAACTTCCAAATAGTCCATATCCAAATCATAATTTTTTAAAATGAGTATAAATGAACAATATAACTAAGCAAAATGTAGATTTAAATGAAGAGAAAAACACATCTAAACTAACAGAACACCAAAAAGAAATATTTAACAATATTACAGGTTTAATTGATATAAGAATAAAAAGTATTCTAAAAACAGAAAATATATATGATTATATGATTTCTCTAACAGGAGCTGCTGGGACAGGAAAGACATTTTTAACAGCACAAATTGCTAAATATTTTAGAGATAAAAAAGATACAGATTTTAGCTTTACAATAACTGCACCAACACATAAAGCAGTTGGTGTAATATCAGAGATGTTAAGAAAAAATAAAATACAAGCAAGTTGTAAAACAATACACTCTTTTTTAGGAATAAAACCATTTCGTGATTTTGATAAGGGTATTGAAACTTTTAAAGTAGATAAAACAAAAAAAACTCATGATAGTGCATCTATACTAATAGTAGATGAAAGTTCAATGATTGGATCAGAATTATTTGAATATATAAAAGAAGCTCTAGAAGAAGAAAGAGTAAAATTTGTATTTTTTATAGGTGACCCTTTTCAGTTATTACCTGTAGATAATAGTGAAAATCAAATATATAAATTAAGAAATAAATTTGTTTTAAAAGAAGTTGTAAGACAAGCTGAAGATAGTTATATTATTAAAATAGCTACAAAACTTAGAGAAAGTATAGAAACAAAGAATTTTATTCCTTTAAGACAATTTTTTAGTGAAAATTATCATGAAGAATTAACATTTTTTAATAATCATAGAGATTTTTTGGCAGATTTTTATAAAAATGAACAATGGTATAATGAAGATAAAATTATTGCAACATATAAAAATAAAGATGTAGATTCTTTTAATAATCTAATTAGAACTAAGTTTTGGGAACAAAAAAATGTCTTAAATCCTCCTACATTTCGTACAGGAGATACCCTGCGTTTTAAAGAAGCTTATAGTGTAAATGATATTTCTTTATATCATAATGGACAAATAGTAGAACTACAAAGTGCAATACTTAAATATCACGAAACTTTAGATATAAATTTTTGGGAATGTAGAGAAGTTGGCTCTTTAGATCAACAAATATTTAGAGTAATAGAACCTGCAAGTATAAAAGTTTTTAATGATAAACTAAAATTAATAGTTTCAACAGCTAAAAAAGCTCAACATCCTAGTAAAAAAGAGTTATGGAAAACATTTTATTCAGTAAGAGATATGTTTGCAGATGTTCAATATGTACATGCTTCAACTATTCATAAACTACAAGGAAGTACTCACGATGTTGCATATATTGATCTTTTTTCTTTATCAGATAATAGATATATGAGTGATGATGAAAAATATAGATTAACGTATGTTTCTATTACAAGAGCTAGTGAAGATATAAAAATATTTATGCCTAGATTTGAAGTTACTAATAAAAAAGCATTAATAAATGTTGCGGATGAATTTGATGCTATAGATGATTTATTAAAGAATTTAAAGATTTAGAAAAAGAGAATAGAATAATTTACTTTCTTCTATCCCTAACATCTTTTATCCATAAAAGATTTAATATAAATACAGTACCAAAAGAAAGTACCGTTGAAACTAATGCAGTTCCCATATATAAAGATAATGCAATTTCACTTATATTATCATTCATTGTTTCAAAACTGAATTCTATTGGGTCTTTTACATTTAAAATGAAATTACCTACTTCATACTCAAAATAGTAGATAAAAGGCATTGTTAAAGGATTAGAAATCCAAACTAAGGGTAGGGTTACTGGAAAATTAACCTTAAATAGTATTGCTAAAAAAGCTACTAATAGCATTTGAAAAGGCATAGGAATAAAAGCAACAAACACGCCTATAAAAACACCACCTAAAATCTTTCTTCTTGAAAGACTCCAAATTTCTCTTTTATTTAACAATTTACCAAAAACCTTTAATAGTTTTTGCTCTTTTATTTTTTCATGTGTAGGTAAAACTTTTCTTAATTTTGCTCTTGGCACATTTCCTCTTTTATTTAAATATTTATTATTGTACCTAATTCCTATTAGATTAAGAATAAATTTTCTTAAAATTAGTAATATCATTGTACAATACAAAAAAATTTATACACTAAGATAATATTATGGCACAAAAAGAAAATAAAAAAGGCTTACATAAACGTAATCCTCACAACAATAGATATGATTTCCCTGAACTAATTAAAAGTTTTCCACAACTTGGCGATTATGTTTTTGAAAATAAACATGGTGATTTATCAGTCGACTTTGCAAATGCACAAGCTGTTCTTAATTTAAACAAAGCACTTTTAGCTCATTTTTATGGGATTAAAGAATATTCAATTCCAGAAGGTTATCTTTGCCCTCCAATTCCTGGACGAGCTGATTATATTCATTATATTGCTGATTTATTAGCAGAAAATACAAAAGGCGTAGTTCCAAGAGGTTCAAAAATAAAAGGTTTAGATATTGGTATTGGTTCAAACTGTATTTATCCTATTATTGGAAATAGTGTTTATGGTTGGGAGTTTGTAGGTTCTGATATAGAACAAGAATCTATAGAATCATCACAAAATATTGTGAATTCAAATGCTTCTTTAAAAGGAAAAGTTGAGTGTAGATTACAATTAAATCACGATAGTATTTTTACAGGAATTATAAAAGAAGATGATAGATTTGATTTTACATTATGTAATCCTCCTTTTCATAAAACACAAGAAGCAGCAATAGCAGGAAATAAAAGAAAGATTTCAAACCTTACAAAACAAGTTGTTGATAAAGCATCTTTAAACTTTGGTGGTAAAAGTAATGAGTTATGGTGTAAAGGTGGAGAAGTTGCATTTATTAAAGCAATGATGAGACAAAGTAAAAAATATGCTAAAAATTGTTTTTGGTTTACAACTATTGTTTCAAAAAAAGGGAATCTTCCTTATATTTATGATGTTTTAGATGAAATTAAACCAGCAGAATATGACACTATTGATATGCAACATGGACAAAAAATATCTAGAATCGTGATTTGGACTTTTCTTACAAAAGAAGAGCAAAAAGAATGGATAAAAAATTGGGATGTTTAATGTATGAGTTTTGCATTTAAATTAATCTTTTTAATTTCTTTTACTTTAAGTGCGGCTTTTTGCGTAGATGAAAAAGAAAATCCATATATTTTTACTGATATAAAAAAAGTTCCACATAAAAAAGCAGCCTTAGTATTGGGAACTGCAAAATATGTATCAAAGGGAAAACAAAACTATTTTTATACCTATCGTATAAGAGCAGCAGTTAAATTATGGAAAGCTAAAAAAATAGATGCTATTGTTGTATCTGGAGATAAAAGTGCTAATTATGATGAAGTCACTTCTATGTATAAAGATTTAATAAAAGCGGGTGTTCCTGCAAAATATATTACAAAAGATTTTGCAGGATATAGAACTTTTGATTCTATTATACGAGCAAAAGAAATTTTTGATTTAGATTATTATATTATTGTATCACAAAAGTTTCATCTAAACCGTGCCTTATATATTGCACATGGGAAAGGTCAAAAAGCCATTGGCTTTGCAGCATATGATATAAAAGGGACAGAAGCTGCAAAGAAAATGCAAGATAGAGAATCTTTAGCACAAATAAAAGCTTTCTTAGATCTTCATATTTTAATGACCAAAGCAAAGGTCTTAGGTAAAAAGATAAAAGTTAATTATCGAAATTAATTATCAAAAGTTACTAAAAATTCACAACCTAAAAGTTCCTTATTTTTATAAATATAAGTAGTATTATTTACTGATATATTTCCTTTCATTCCAAGAACAATAAAATTGTATGTAATGTTAAGACCCAAGCCAGTTCCTTTACTTTTATGTTTACTTGTTGTGTATGGTTCAAAAACTTTATTAAGTAAATCTTTATTAATCCCTCCTGCATTATCTTTGAGTTTAATATAGATTTTTTTGCCTAATTTTTTTGTTGTTATAAAGAAATATCGCTCTTTAATGTTTTTTTCTAAGAATGCATCTATTGAGTTATTGATAATATTGATAAAAGATTGAATCATATCATTTTGATAATTATTCATGATAATATCGTCTTCTAAATCTAAAATCACTTGAATTGTATTCTTTGTAACTGAAGTTTCTACTACGTTTAAAAAACTTTTTATTGTACTAGATAGATTAAAATCATTTAATTCTCTATCTGCTTTTATAAATTCTCTAAAATCATCAATTGTATGAGATAAATATTGTGCATTTGTATTTATTATTTCCATATTCTTTAAAAAAACTTTTTCATCTAAAGTGTTTAATTGTTTTTCAAGTTTTGAAGCAGTTGCTATAGAAGAAATAATAGATAGAGGTTGTCTCCATTGATGCGCAATATTACCAATCATTTCTCCCATTGATACTAATTTAGATTGTTGAAAAATTATTTCTTGTTGTTTTAGTTGTTCTGTAATATCAGTAATATACCCAATGAAATATAAAATATTATTACTTGCATCTCTTTGTATAACAGAATGTTCTAAAATCCATTTTATTTTATTATTTTTATCAATAATTCTATATGGTTCATATTTAAAATGACTTAAATTATTTTCTTTAGCATAATTAGCTTGATTAATAACATCTTTTATGTCGTCTTTATGAATGCAATGAGTATACGTAATATGTTTTGAAAGAAAGTCTTCTTTACTATATCCTAATAGCTTAGACACACTTGAAGAAACATATTCAACATCCCATGTAGGATTATTCTTCCACTTAAAAAGAACAGAATCACCTTTATCAAATATTGACAATAATGTTGCTTGTGATTGTGTTAATGATGTAGCAAGTTTATTTAGATTTTCTACTTTTTGTAAATCTTCTTTTCTCTTTGTAATATCATTTATTGTCCATAAAATACCTTTTGATAATTTATTAACATACTGTTTATTCAAGGTTTTCCCTGAAAGTTCACAATAAATAATTGTTCCATCTTTTTTCTTAAATTGGCATTCTATATAAAATGTTTCTTGAGCTTTTAATAAAAGGGATGTATTCTTTTTTATTTTATTATAATTATCTTTTGACAAGTGTAATTTAAGAATATTACTTCCTATTAGCTCTTTTGTAGTCTCATAACCAAATATATTTATAAAACGTTTATTTACTTTTAGTATTTCCATTTTATTATTAACATAAATTAAACCACTTTGAGCATTATCAAATAATAAGGATAGTTCATATTCATTTTCTAAAATTATTTTGTAATTTTTGTCTTTTTCAATCGCAGTTGCTGCAAGATTAGAATATGCAGAAATAAATTTAAGTTCAAAATCAGAAGGTTTTTTTGGTCTATCATTATATATTGCAAAAGTTCCAAGTATTTCATTACTTGAAGAAATTATAGGTTCGGACCAACATGAGTGTAGATTAGCTTTCTTTGTTAACTCTAAATAATTCTGCCAGTTTTCATGGGTATTAATATTTTCAACAATTACTCTTTTCTTTTTATATGCAGCACTTCCACAAGAACCTATTTTTTCTCCTATTTTAATACCATGAATAGCAATATTAAAAAATGAAGGTAAATTAGGTGCAGAAAAAGTTAATAAATGTTTTTTTTCTTTATCTAATAAAAGTATTGAACATGTACTCTTTTTATTTCTATGTTCTGCTAATAATACAATTTTATCTAATATTTTTTTTAGATTATTTTCAATAGCAATATATTCTAATAAAAGCTTATTATCTTTATATATTAATTCATATTCTTTTTCAATAGTTACATCTTTTATTATACAAAACAATCCAACTTCATTATTATTTAAGTCATAAAGAATCTGTTTAGAAGCAGTAAAATATGAAGTAATTCCATTTTTATGAATAATCTGTTCTTTATAATTAAATTTATCTTCTTTTGTTTTAAATATTTCAGTATCACTTTTTCTAAATAAATCAGCATTTTCTTTAGAAAATAAATCATAATCTGTTTTAAAAATTACATCTTCTCTTTTTTTATCGAAGAAATCTAAAAAAATCTTATTACAATGGGTATATTGACCGTTGAAATTTTTTACGAATACTAAATCTGATATAAGTTCAATAAAATTATGTAATTCTTTCAGATTGTGTTTAGTTTTCATCTTAAGCCTTTAAGATATTAAAAAAATCTTTTCTACTTATTTCTTTTGCCCCAAGAGATGCTAAATGATCATTATAAACTTGACAATCAATAAGCTTAATTCCATTTTCTTTTGCTTGTTTACATAAATAATAAAAAGCTACTTTAGAAGCATCACTTACTTTTGCAAACATACTTTCACCACAGAAAATATCATCTATTAATAGACCATATAATCCACCTACTAATTTATCATCTAAATAACATTCAATTGAAAATACATAACCTAACTCAAAGAGTTTAGTGTAAGCTTGGATAAACTCTTGACTAATCCAAGTATCATCTTCATGTTTTCTTTTTATATTAGCACAATTTTTTATTATCTCATCAAAATTTTCATTTGATTTTATAATAAAACCTTTATTCTTAATACTCTTTTTTAAGCTTTTAGAAACTTTAAATTCTTCAGGATATAAAACCATTCTTTTATTTGGGCTAAACCAATGTATATAATTATCTTCATCAATAAACCAAGGAAATAAACCATTTTTATATGCATTTATCAGTCTTTGTGGGTGGAAATCACCACCAATTGCTACTAAATCATTATTCATCATTTCTAAACTTGGAAAAATAAAGTCATTTTCCTCTAAAAGGTATATTTTTTCTTTATTATCTAATATTCTCATAAGTTATTTTATCTAAATAGAATTAACATTCATCTTTTAATGTAACACTCCAATCTTTGTATTCTGGATTATTCTTAATTTCATCTATTTCTTTTTGCGTTAAATCTTGATATTTCATAGTTTTCCCATCCCAGATAATACACTCGAAAGTCTTTTCTTTTTTAAATATAGTTCGTATAATTTCTAAAAACATTGTATTCCTTTATTATATTGTAGTCATTTTATATAAACTTAACTAAAATTAAGTTAGTTTTAATTTAAAAAGATGTTATAATGTCAGTAAGCAAATAATACGGAGGTGAAGATGATAGAGGTTTTACATTTTTAGTATTGTTACAAACTAATATAATAATTTGATTCACTGTGTAGTGAATAGGTTAAGTAAATGTTTTATTTAACTGTAATATTTAAGAAGGGAGTTTAACAAATGTTAACTCCCTTTTTTTTATGTCAAAAAACTTAATATTGATTATACGCTTAAAATTTAAATAGTTTTAGATACTATTCTTTACTTAAAACATATTTCCTGGAGAATTTTTTTGAAAATAGATATATCAGAGTCCTTTATAAATAAAAATAGAATTAGCTTAATTAAAAAGATTTGTGGAAATAAAACTGGTGAAGAATTAGAAAAAGCAGTTTCAAATGCTTTTAGTGATGTGGTAACAACACTAGATGACAGAACATATAAATTAATAGATTTTATATCAAAACTTGATAATATAAATAAAATTACGGATGATAATTTACCTAATTATACATTAAAAAATAAAAAAGTTCATATTATTAAAACTGAAAAAGATTTAAATGAAGCTGTTTTAAAGTTACTAGATTCAAAAATTTTAGGCTTTGACACAGAACAAAAACCAATCTTCCAAAAAGGTGTTCCACCTAGTAAAATTGCAGTTATTCAAATATCTGATGATAAAAATTGTTATTTATTTCAAGTTCATCTAATAAGAAATATAAAACCATTATTAGATATATTAACAAGTAAAGATTTAATTAAAGTAGGAATCGGATTAAATGGTGATACAGATGCTTTATATAAAGAATTTAGAATTAGACTTAGATGCTGTATAGATTTTGGTTCTTTATTTAAAACAAAGATGTCTTTTCCTAATGATATTGGGGCTAAAAGAAGTGTACTTTTATTTTTGAATCAGAACTTACAAAAATCTAAAAGGGTATCAAGATCAAATTGGGAAAATATAAAATTATCAGACACACAAGTTAAATATGCTAGTGAAGATGCATCTTGTGTATATGATGTTTTTTGTACTATGCTAATAAACTATCCTTTTTTATCAGAAATTCTTCCTTCTTGGTTTCAAGAAAAATATGATAATAATCATTATAAAAAGTTATTAGAAGAATTTTAAATCTTAATTAATAGTTTTATTATTAATTTTAGCAAATATCCAAGCTGCTAAAGTTAATAAGAAATATAATCCTCCAATAAAATACAATTGTTCTACTTGAGTTGTAATCTCATAATATATTATTAAAATAGTACCAAAAGCTAATACAATTAATGAAATTATAGTAATAATTATCGATGAATTTGTTTTTTTATATATTCTAAAATTCGCATATGCCATTAAGAATGAAACTAATAAAAATGTAACGCTCCCAAATTCTAATATTACTTTTAGATTCCCAAGTAATATCATAGTAAAAGAAAATGAAGCCATTATAATTACAGCATAAATTGGAATATTATTTTTCCTTTTTTGTAAAAAACTTGGGAAATATCCATCTTCTGCAATAGTAGATATTTGTCTTGATGCCCCAAATAATGTTCCATTTATAGCACTACTTGTTGCAAGTAATGCTCCCAATATTACCAAATCTGTTCCCCAATGTCCTAATACTTTATTTGCACCAGCAGCTAATGCATATTCTTTATTTTCAATAATATCGGGGAAAGGAATTGATATAATAGCTCCAATTGATATAATAACATATAATGAAATTGCTAAAAATAGGGCAGTGTATATTGCTCTTGGAATATTTATTTCTGGTTTATTCATCTCATTAACTGCATTTATTACAAGTTGAAAACCTTCATATGCTACAAAAGTTAAAGATGAAACTATTAGTATTGATATTATAGTTATATTACTATTATTTTGTTCTATTAATATGGGAAGAGTAGTATTTGAATGGTTCATAAGTGTAAATGAAATTATCAAAAGTATAGTTAGTTTTGTATAAACCATAATATCTTCAATTTTACCCATTCCTTTTACACTCCAAATATTTATAAGTGTAAAGATTAAAATTATTAGACCTGCTACTAATTTTCTAATTAATTCATTATCACCAAATGAAAAATTACTAATTGCATAAGCAGAAAAAGTATAAGCATATAAAGCCAAAGTACTTATATATCCAAAAATAACCCACCATCCTATTAATGATGCTGCAAATGGTGTATTTGGAAATGTTTTTTTATAAAAAGAGTAGGTAGCTCCTTCATCTTTGTAATAAACACCTAATTTAATATAAGAATAAGCAGCAAATGTTGCAATAATTCCACCTATTATTATAGCAATGGGAGTATATACTCCTACCATTGAAACAGAAATACCTAAAACTGTAAATATCCCACCTCCAACCATTCCTCCAAGAGCAATAGCAATTAGTTCAAAAATACCTAGTGATTTTTTATTTTTTCTTAACATTAACATTCCATTTTATTTAATTATTGAGGAAAGAGTATATCTAATTTTATGAATAAATAATAAAAATTCATACAAAGATCTCTTACAATTTATTATATATTTTGTAATTTATATGTTGATTTAATGTAATTTTTAGTAAAAAAATGGCTTTAACTAAGAAAATACTTGTTATTACTAAGATAATTTGATATACTATCGCCAACAGAAACATAGAAAAGTATTTACTTTATATTTTCGACCACTCTAGAAATAGGGTGTATTACATTTAAAAGGAATTTGCAATGGCAGATCAAGTTAACGGAACTGTAAAATGGTTCAATAGTGAAAAAGGTTTTGGATTCATCCAACAAGAGAATGGTGGAAATGATGTATTTGTTCACTTTAGACAAATCAATAACCCAGGTTATGGTAGAGTTTCTCTTGAAGAAGGACAAAGAGTGTCTTTCGAAATTGGTGAAGGCGAAAAAGGTCCTCAAGCACAAAACGTTACAATTCTGTAATCTTTTCTCAGTAAGTAGATTTTAATCTACTTACTGATTTTCTTCTTTTATTTTAAAATCCCTAACTTATTTAAAAATAGTATCAATATTATAAATGGAACTATATATTTAACTAATACATACCAAATATTAAATAAACTTTTTGATGTATGTTTTAAGAACTTTTCTTCAAGTAATTTTTTATCAACAAAATATCCTAAGAATAGACAAGTTACAATTGCTGCAATTGGCATCATTATAGATGATGTAATAAAATCCATTAAATCAAAAGCATTTTTTCCAAAGAAAGTTAAATCATTTCCATATTTAGTAGACATTGAAAGCAGGGCTACTACTCCTAAACTATAAAAAATACCTCCACACAATATTGTTGCTTTTTTTCTTGTCATATTATATCTTTCGATAAAATACATTAATGATGGTTCAATCATTGAAACAGCAGAAGTGATTCCTGCAAATACTAAAGCTAAGAAGAATGAAACAGCAATAACTTGACCTAAAATTCCCCATCCTGAGAAAATTACAGGTAATGAAATAAACACAAGTCCTGGTCCCGATGTACTTTTGGCACCTGCTTCAAATAAAAAGGAGAAGATTATTAATCCTGCAATAATTGCAATTGTTGTATCAATAATTGCAACCATAATAGAAGATTTTACAAAATTTGCATTTTTATCTAATGAAGCTGAATAAGTCATAATTGTACCAACACCTAATGAAAGTGTAAAAAATGCTTGACCTAAAGCTGCAAGTAATGCATTTTCATCAATTTTTGAGAAATCAGGTTTAAACATAAAACTAACAGCAGTAGAGAAACTATCTAAAGTTAAGGCATATAAAAGTAGTCCAAATAAAATTATTCCTAATAAAGGCATTAGAATTAAATTTATTTTTTCTATACCATCTTTTATTCCCTTTAATACAATAAAGATAACAGTTCCAGCAATTAATGAGTGATAAAATAGCTGTAAAGCTATGTCTTTTGATATTAATGTCTCAAAAATTAAACCAGCAGTTTGAGTATCTTTAGGAAGAGATGAAAATGAAGTAATTACATAGTTTAATATCCAACCTAAAACAACTGAATAAAAAGATAATATTAGTAAACCTGTAATTATTATCAAACCTGCAAATTTCCATTTCTCATTTTTAGATTTAGATGTTTGTATAAACGATGTAGCAACATTTGCTTGGGCTGTTTGTCCAATTACTGCTTCTGCAAGAAAAACAACTAATCCAATAAATAAAATAGCTAGCAAATATATTATAACAAATGCTCCTCCCCCATATTCTCCTGCAATATAAGGAAATTTCCATATATTGCCTAATCCAACTGCTGAACCTGCCGCAGTAAGAATAAACCCTAATCTTGTAAATTTATTCACATATGTACCTTTTTGGCGTAATTATAATAAAATTAATATGAAATATAAGTTATTGGAAAGTTAAAAATAAAGAAAGTAGTTAAATAATAGTTTAATATTAGAACACTACATAATTTATATTAATTTTGTAGCGTTTCTATTCAAAATATACATATTTAATAGTTATTTGTTGAGCCTAATACTTTATCAAGAGTATACTTTAAATCTTCATCCAAATCCATATTTGATCTCATCCAATTTAAATAACCTGAATCTTCTTTTGCAACATCTGCTATTTCTTTGCCTTTATGTTTACCAAACTTAAAAGTTTTAATAAATACTGGAGTTAAAGTAAGTTCTACAAGTTTTTCTATTGGATTATAATCTGGGTAAATCTCTCTACATTTTGCAACTAATTTTGAAAGAAATAGTTTCATAACTAAAACATCACCAATTGCATCATGAGCTTTGATTGTAATATTGTGTTTAGCAGCTTCATTAGCTTCTGTTTTATATAATTCAAGAGCATATCTTAAATATTGTAATCTATGATAAGGAAGATCAGAAAATAAATGTTTCGCACATCTTAATGTATCTATTTGTTTATATTGATTTACAAAACCTTCTTTTTGAATCATTCCCATATCAAAAGAGATATTATGAGCTATTATATAGTTTTCATTTGTATTTAATTCTTCTAATCTTTTATAAAAAGAAGTTTCAGTAGCTTTTGGTTTTCCTACAATTAAATCAGGTGTTATATTGTGAACTTCCATTGCTTCAATTTTTATATCAATATCTGTTGTACATAATTCATCAAAAGCCTCAACTTTTCCTTTTTGGTCAAGTATCATTGCTCCAAATTGGATAACTCTATCTTCTTCTTGATTTCCTGTTGTTTCTGTATCAAATAGTACATAATGTGCCATAGGTATTATTTCCTCTTTATATAATTAGCATTCCATCACCATAAGAAAAAAATCTATATTTTTCTTTTACAGCTTCTTCATAAATTTCTAGTGTTTTTTCTAAGCCTACAAATGCTGCAATTAGCATAATTAGTGTTGATTTTGGAAGGTGAAAATTTGTAAGTAAATAATCAACTTTAATAGGTTTATTAGCAGGATTTAAAAATAAATCACATTCTCCTGAAATCATATTTTTTCTAGCATAATATTCAATTGTACGCGTAACCGTAGTTCCAACTGCTAAAACTTTTGAAGCTTTATCAAGTGATTCTTTAGCTTCTCGACCTATTTCAAAATATTCACTATGCATTGGGTGATCCAAAATATCATCAGCATCAACAGGTTTAAAAGTTCCTGCTCCTACGTGTAGTGTTAAATAATTTACATCAAATTTATCATTTATTTTTTGTAATAACTCTTCTGTAAAATGCAAAGATGCAGTAGGTGCTGCAACTGCTCCATAGTTTTTTGCAAATAATGTTTGATAATTTGTATTATCTTCTTCATTATCTTCTCTATTCATATAATGTGGAAGTGGTAAATGTCCAATTTTATTTAAAATATCAACTAATGTTAAAAAGTCTAGTTTTTCTTTATTTTTATAAAATTCAACTACTCTTGTTCCATCATCATTTAATTCTAAAACTTTTACTACTAATCCTTCATCAAATTCAAGTTCTAATCCCTCATGAACTTTTCCTCGAATCATTACTAAATATCTATCCATAAAAAGAGGTTTATTTAAAAGTAATTCAACTTTTCCACCTGATGGTTTTTTACCAAATATTCTAGCTTTGATAACTTTTGTATCATTTAAAAATACTGAAATATCATCAGGTAAAAAATCCATTAATTTTTTGAAAGTTGTATGAGTGATTGTGTCTGTTTTTGTATTGTAAACTAAAAGTTTTGCACTATCTGCTGGGAATACTGGTTTTGAAGCTATGAGTTCTTTTGGTAAAGAATAGTCATAGCTTGAAGTTTTTAAAGGGTCTAACATAAAGTTTATTTTCTCTCTTCTTCATCTATTTTTTCATCGTCTTCATCATCGTCAAAATCTTCTTCGTCTTCATCTACATGAGCAGGATTGAAAACTTTTGCAATATAAATTGACACACCATAAAGAATTATTAAAGGACCTGCCATTAAAAACTGTGTTAATACATCAGGAGGTGTTAAAAGTGATGCTAAAATAAAGATTAAAACAACTGCATATTTAAAGAAATCTTTTAGCATTTTATCATCAACAAGACCAATTTTTGCAAGGAAAAATGTAATTACAGGTAATTCAAAAGCAACACCAAACCCAAATAATAGTTTTGTAAAAAATCCAACATATTTACCAATACTAGGTAATATTGTAACAACAGCAGAACCAAAATTAACTAAGAATTCAAATCCATAAGGTACAACTACATAATAAGCAAATGATGAACCAATCAAAAACATTAATGTTGCAAAAAATACAAAAGGAACTACAAGTTTCTTTTCATGTTCATAAAGTCCTGGAGCTAAAAACAACCATAATTGCCAAAATATTATTGGTAATGAAACTATAAATCCAGAGAAAAAAGCAACTTTAAGTGCAGTGAAAAATGTTTCTTGAATTTCAACAGCAACCATTTTTGAATCAGGAGGTAATACAGCTTCAACAGGAACCATCATCCATGTTAATATTGGTTCATAAAAGAAAAAACATACAAAAAACATCACTATTAGTGATAATCCTGATATTACTAATCTTTTTCGTAAATCGGCTATATGAGGTTTTAAATCATCAAACATTAAACATTATCCTCTTTTTTTTCATTGTCAAAATTTACTTTGAATTTATTTGTTGGATTTTCTTCAACTTCAGGAGTTTTCTTTTTATCTTTCTTTTTTAAAGATATTTTTTCATTTTTAGGTTTTTCTCTTTTTTGATTTGAATCATCTTTCATGATATTATCAAGTCCTAAATCAACTCTTGAATCCATAGTCATTGATAGTTTTGTATCTTCTATTTGAGTTTTGAATTTATTAGCTTCTTCTTTGATTTCATCAATATTTAATTCATTATTAAATGTTGATTTTGCATCTTCAACACCTGATTTAAATTTTTTTAAAAACTTAGCTACTTCAACCATAGCAGTAGGTAATTTATCAGGTCCAAGTGCGATAATTGCGACAATTGCAATTAGAAAGATTTCCATAAAGCCCATTCCAAACATTGTATATCTCCAGTGCATATTTAAGATAGAGATTTTATCTAATTTGAACAAAAATATTAATTAATATTTATATAAAGATTTTTAATTATTAAAAATCTTTTAACCTTGGGCTTTATGCTAGCTTAATACAAAAGTATTAGGCTAGTGGATATTTAAAAAGATAAATTGAAAATACCATATTGCAATTGATGTAATATATCCAAGTAATATGGCCCATGCATATCTCATATGTGAACTAAAAGTGTAAATTCCTCTTAATTTCCCCATAACTCCAACTCCAGCTGCACTCCCAAAAGAAATAAGAGAACCACCAATACCAGCTGTAAGTGCAACTAACATCCATTGTGAAGTATTCATATCTGGATTTGCTTTTAAAACAGCAGACATTACAGGAACATTATCAACAATTGCAGATAAGAAACCAACACAAATATTTGACCAAGTAGGACCAAGAACATCAGGATTATAAACTACTGATAATAAAGTTAACCATCCTACAAAATATAAAGCTCCTACAACTGCTAAAATACCAAAGAAAAACATTAATGTATTGTTTTCAATTTTTGCCATTGCTCTAAATACATTTAATTGGTCATCTCCATATTTTCTTGTAAGACGATGAGAATAAATTTTTAATAAAGTTAAACCAAACATCATTCCCCACATCGCAGGAAAATCAAGAATTTGATGTGAAATAATAGCTGATAATAAAGTTATAAAACCTAAGGCTATAACCATTCTAGCACCAATTGCCATTTTTGGTTTTACTTCTTCTTCTACATTAAAAATAGGTTGTGATTTAGGAACAAATCTAGATAGTAAAAAAGCTGTAATTAAATATCCCACTGTTGAAGCAGGGAATAAATATAAGAAATCAGTAAAATCTCCTTTTCCTGCTGTCCATGTCATAAGCGTTGTAATATCTCCAAAAGGTGACCAAGCACCTCCCGCATTTGCTGCAACTACAATATTTATTGCACTTGGAACTAAAAACTCTTTATTATTTTTTTCGATTGTAATTAAAACAGTTGCTAAAATCAACGCAGTTGTTAAGTTATCAGCAATAGGTGAAAGGAAAAATGCAATTAATCCTGTTAACCAGAATAATTTTCTATAACTATATCCTCTTGAAACAAGGTTGTATTTTAAAGCATCAAATACACGCATATGTAATAAAGATTCAATATACGTCATAGCAACAAATAAGAAGAAAAATATTTCAGCAATTTCTAATATAACTTTTTCAGCTTCATTATGAACTAAATGAATATCTAAACCATTTGTATAATAATAAACAGCAATTAATAAAAAAGAAAAAATACCAATAAAAAGTGCAGGTACAGACTTATCAAGATTATATTTTTCTTCATTTGCAACGAAATAATAACCTACTATAAAAATAATAAGTGTTGCAAAACCAACCCAAGTATACGTAAGATTAGGATTTTCAAATTCGTTTGCAAACAAACATATTGAAAAACCAACAATACTAATCAAATATTTAAACATGTGAATTCCTTATTTATAAGTTCTAATAATCAAGTATGATGTAAAAGAAATAATTGTAACACTAATCGCAATTGGTAAAAAAGTTTCATTATGAAAAGATAGGGCGATTGATGAAATAATTGCACCTAATCCAAACTGTAAAACTCCAATAACACTAGAAGCGACACCAGCATTTTTAGAAAAATGTTCTAGAGCTAAAGCCATACAATTTCCAAAAATAAAAGCCATCATACTCATATAACTAGCCATTAAAATCATAGTTATAATAAGTGAATTTCCCTCATAATTTATCATCATTAAAATAGCAGCTATTACTTGAATAAATATTGCAAATTTAATTAATTCTATAGGGGTATATTTTTTTAAAAATATTAAATTTACTCTAATCATTGAAATTAAGATAATAAAATTAAATCCAAAGAATAAAGGAAACATATCAGTTGAAATTCCATAATGTTCAATATAAATAAATGAAGATTTTGAAATAAAGATAAAAAATCCAGAAAAACCTAAAGCTAAGGTCAACATTGCTTTCATAGCTTTTTTATGAGTTAAAACTATTTTAAAAGATTCGATAACATTTTGCTCTATATAAGTAAAACTTTCATCTAAATCTTTGTAAACCCAAAGGGCAACTAACAATGAATAAACTGTTAAAAATACAAATACAGCTTCCCATGAAAAAAAGTGTATGATAAAAGCACCAATAGCAGGTGCAATTAGAGGAGCTAAACTTCTAATCGTTCCAATTAATGAAAATACTTTTGCAGCTTCTGCACCTTTGAATCTATCTCTAACAGAAGCTGCTGCATTTACTACTACAATTCCACCAAAGAATGCTTCTAAGAATCTATATACCCAAAGTTCATAGATATTTGTACTAAAAATAATTAGAAAACTAAAAAATGCATATCCTAAAAGTCCAACAATGGAACCTTTTCTTCTACCATATTTATCAGAAATTGGTCCACCAAAAATTTGACCAATGGAAAATCCAATTAAGAAAATAGATAAAGTAAGTTCAATTTTTTCAATTCCCACACTAAAATATTTTGCTATATCAGGAATAGAGGGGATATAAGTATCTGTTCCCATTGGAGCAACTGATGATAAAACAGATAATAATACGATTAAGTATATATGATTTATTGGTTTTTTCATTTTTGCTCATTTAGTGAGATAAGAACTTTTTCAAGTGTAGAAAAAAATTGATCGATTTCATCTTGACTTAGTTTTGAAGCAACACTAGCTCTAAAATCTTGTACTGTTTGAGTACTTTCTTTTAATACGTTTTCTCCAAGTTTTGTAAGTTTTATCAAATAAGTTCTTTTATCTAATTCTTCTTTTTTAATAAAACCTTTTTTTTCTAAAGTTTTTAGCGTTCTACTAATTGTTGTTTTATCTTTTCCTAAAATTTCTGCAATTTTTGTTTGGGTAACATTTTCTTCAAATTCTAAAATCTCCAAAGTAGCTCTTTGTTCTAATGCAATACTATGTTGTTTTAATTTATGATTAAATGAGCTATTTAATAAGTTAGCTGTTTTATTAATATTAAATCCTATAGATTGTTTTAAATCAGTGTGCATTTAGAATCCTTTAAATGTATATACAACTATTGCATATACAACCTTTTAAAAAGATTAAATTAATCTTCACTATTAAAGCTTTTTAGGAAATATATTCTATTAATGAATTAATTGATTTTGTAGTATAATGTTTTTGTAAGTAAGCAAAAACAATTACAACAATAACACCAATCCCCATTGTTACAGCAATACCTAAAATCACTAAGAAAACTAGAATTAATACATAAAATTGTTGAAGCTCACCATCTATTGATATATTGAAACCTTTAGATGATTTTTCTAAATTAACAGATAAGTCATATTTTAATATTGAAGTTTTGAAACTATTTAAAAGAAGTGTTCCATCTTTGTTGATTGGAGTTTCATTTGAGAAACTTTTTAATTTTTTTTCTAAAGAATTTAAAAAATCTTCTTTAGTTTTTTTTGAAGTTATTTCTTTTCTTATTGATATATCGAATAATCCCATACTAATCCTTAAAGTATTATCTTTTGAAGATTAGTAGTATATCGGGATTAAAAACAAAGTTAACAATCTTTTTGAATAAAAATTATACACTTGTATAGATTTTTATTATCTTCTTTTATCTTCATACATTCTATCTTGTTTATTATTGTTTTGTCTACTATTATTTTGTTTCTTTTCATAGTGTCTATTATTTGTTTTTTCTCTATTATACTGTTTATGATCATTATGTTTATTATTTACTTTTATTTTATTATTTTGTTTAATAACAGTTTTTCTCTTATCTATATAAATATTATTTACTTTTTTTCTATGTTGTTTTTTATCATAATATTTACCATAAATAGTTTGATTTGGCTTTCTATAATTTCTAGATTTATTCCAATTATTCACCTTGTGATATTTATAAGGTCTATAATGAACATGTCTTGGAGCGAAGTTTCCTCTATGTCTTAATCTATCATTATATGTGTATCTACTATCATAAGTGAAGAATATATTATTATAAAAATATCCTCTTCTATCAAAAAATCCAAAATAGTATCCATAATTATCATAATAGCCATTTTTTTTATAATTAAATTTTTTGTATCTATTATCATATCTATGGTCATCAGATTTAAAACCTACATCTATACTTGCATTGTTTCCAATTGGAACACCAATTCTAACACCAATATTAGCATCAGCAAAAAGTGAAGAGCTTAATATCAGTAATGAAATAATGAGTAGTTTTTTCATAATCAATCCTTTGTATTAATTGTAGAAATCATAGCATATTTATATAAATGAATTCTAAATGAATTTTATTTACATTTATTGAATAAGTCTTTTAATTCCAAATTTAAAGCATTAGAAGAGATATAAACTTCCCATAAAGAAAGAAGTAAAGATAGACACATTATTATTAAACTCACACCAAAAACGTTTTTTCCAATAGTATGAAAACCTAAGAAAAGTGCAAACATAGAAACCGTACACATAAGTATAGATACCACTCCAAAAAATTGCATCCATTTAGTAAGTTCTAATCTTTTTTTCAAATTTTGAATTTGTCCTGAAAGATCTTGATTTGTGTTTTCTTTTGCCTGACGACTGATTGAACGAATAAGTTGTCCTGTAGTTAAAAATCTATTTGTATATGCCAAAAGAAGCAATGAGATAGCAGGGAATAACAATGCTGGTGTTGAAATTTCTATTTCCATAAAAAGCCTTTTATATTTTTTGCGTATTATAACAAATAAAAATGTCATAATTATTTACAAAAGTTTTTATTTGGTGATAGTTAAATATCACTATCAAAACTTTTATAAAGCTTTTTTATAGATTCATAATCATCTTTTCTAAAGAAAGTTAGAACTTCATTTACATCTTCTTTCATCATTCCAAGACCTAATAAAGTCTCTTCACCAAGTCTTAAACTTCCCTCTAAAACTTCAGGTATTGCCCATGAAGCACCATGTATTAATAAAGCATCTCTAGTTTTCATATTTTCTGTTCTAGCTAAAATCTTTATTTTCGGTGAAATATTTCTAATATGTGAAACAATTTTTGCTGATGTATGATGACTATCAACAGTAACAATAACACTTCTTGCTCTTGAAAGTCCAATATGAGCTAAAAACTCTAAGTTACTTAATTCTCCATAATAAACAGCTCTTCCTTCTTTTTGACCAATTTCTACTCTCTTTGTATCAATATCAAAAGCTACAAAAGGTACATTTGCATGCTCTAGCATAGTTGCAACAAATCTACCAACACTACCATATCCTACTATGAATACACCATTCCATTCTTCTTGAGGAACATAAGCAGATTTTATTTCTATTGGTGTATTATCAAATTTAATACTGAATTTTTCACTTATTTTTACAAAAAGTGGAGTTAAAAGCATACTAAAAGAGATAATTGTAACAGCTGCAACAAATGTTTCATCACTAATAACACCTAAAGCTTTTGCTGCTCCAAAAAGAACAAATCCAAACTCCCCACTTTGAGCAAGTAGAAATGAAACTGAAATAGCAGTTGATCGTGTATATCCCATAAATAACATTATTAAAAACAGTATTAAGATTTTTATTCCCATTATTACAACTAAATGTTGAATCAAAATTAAAGGGTTTTCCATCATTGCATTTAAATCAACAGACATTCCAACAGCAACAAAAAATAAAGTCATAAGAAGACCCTTATATGGTTCTACATTTGCTTGAATTTGATAATGATATTTAGAACTTGATAAAATCATCCCCATAATAAAAGCACCTAAAGCCATAGAAAGCCCAGCATATTCCATTGCCCAAGCTGCAAAAACCACAGATAAAATTACAGAGAAAAAGAAAGCCTCTTTATTTTGATTTGATGCTAGATAATCAAGAAGTTTAGGAATAATATATTTTCCAAAAGCTAGTAAAATTAGTATCAAACTAATAGCAATCAAAATTTGTTGCCAAATAGAATGTCCATCAGTTAAATTTCCTTTATCTGCTAAGATTGGAACAAAAGCTAAAAGCGGAACAACTGCTAAATCTTGCATTAAAAGAATTGAAAAACTACTTTTTCCCATAGGAGAATAAATCTCTCCCTTTTCTTGTAAAATTTGCATTACAAAAGCAGTTGAAGAAAGTGCAAATGTTAGACCAACTAAAATAGCAACTTGTAAAGAAGTAGCATATAAAGATGAGTATAAAAATATAAAGAATCCTGAAATAAGAATTTGAGCAGTTCCTAAACCAAAAACCTCTTTTCTCATACTCCAAAGTTTTTTAGGTTGCATCTCAAGACCAATTACAAATAAAAGTAAAACTACACCAAATTCTGTTATATGTCTAAGCGATTCTACTTCTTTTGTAAGGATAGGACCAGGAGAGTAGGGACCTACAATAACTCCTGCAAGTAATAAACCTAAAATACTGCCTAATCCTAATTTTTTTGAAAGTGTTACTAAAACAGCAGCAACAACAAAAAGATAAAGCATAGAATTCAATAAATGAGCATTTGACATAAAAATCCTTGTAATTAGTCTAAATATTATATATTTTATCATATTTTTAGCTCAAATATTAAAACTGATTGTTTATACTTTTTAGAAAGATATAATTTAGTTTTGACTTGTTATAATTTTCTATGAAAAATCTAAATTATAAAGAAAAAAAAGTACAATTAAAAAATATACTTACTCCTGCTTTAAAAGATACAGTGGATCTTGTTATTCCCTTACATGTTTATTATAAAAATATGATGCAAGAAGTAAAGGTATTTCTAGAAAAAAAATATGAACTTAATAAAAGTGAACTAAATTTATTAGTTACTTTGAGTACAACTGAAAATAAAACTTTAGCTCCTACAAAACTTTATGAAGATTTAGTATTCTCATCAGGTGGAATGACAAAACTTTTAAAAAAGCTTGAAATGAAAGATTATATTACAAGAATTGAAAATCCTGAAGATAAGCGTAGTAAACTTGTTAAAATAACATCAGTTGGTGAAAGTTTAGCAATTGATGCATTAAATGATGTATTAAAAATAGAAGGAAGTTATTTTATTAATTTAACTGATGTAGAAAAAAGTACATTGTTAATAATTTTTGAAAAGCTTGCAGATAAGAAATAAATCTTAAATTTCCACTCTTCTTTCCTTATATTAGTCATTGTTTTACCTACTTTTTGATAAAATCACTGAAAATAAATATTTAGTTAAAAAAATTAAGGAAAAAAATGAGCTATGTAGTATTAATAATAGTAGGTTTTGTATTATATTTAATTGCAAAAAATTATAAAACAGAAGAATTTAAAAATATAAATTTAAAAGTAAAAGAAAACTTTAATGGTGATTTAATGAATCACGAAGCCGGATTATTAATTGCTTTAATGGCAAAAGTTGCAAAAGCGGATGGAAAAGTTTGTGAGTTAGAAGCAGAGCTTTTAAAACACACTTTTAATGATATTTCAAGTCATTTTGAAAATAATGAAGAAGTAAGAGAACAACTGAAAGTTTTATATAAAAAAGAAAAAGAAAGTTTTGATAATACTCTTGAAATATGTCAAAGATTATACAGCCTTACAAAATTTGAGTATTCTAAACGTGTTAAAATTATGGAATATTTATTAAACCTTGCATTTATTGATAAAGAATTTTCAGATACTGAAAGAATGATTACAGAAGATATTTCAAATGCCTTAAAAATAAAAATTCAAGATTTTGAGAATCTAATTAGTACTTTTAAAGCCTTTTATTCAAATCAAGCTTCATCAAATGCACTTTCATTAGAAAAAGCATATTCGATTTTAAAATCAAATAGTACTGATGATAATGCTACATTAAAGAAAAACTACAGAAAACTTGTAAAACAACATCACCCTGATATTATGTCAGGACGTGGTGAATCTCAAAGTATTATTGATGAAGCTACAAAAAAACTTCAAGAAATTAATGAAGCTTATGAAATAGTTAAAAAAGATAGAGGGATTTAATGTTAGGATTTGATGAGTCCTATGAAATTTGTAGTTGTAAAAAAGTTTCAATTGAAGAAATAATAGTGGCTTTAGAAAAAGAACAAAATCCAACTTTAAGTGATATACAGGATTTAACAGGTGCTGGAACTGAATGTAGATACTGTATTTTTAAAGAAGGAGATAATGGTAAAATGAAGAAAAATATATATTGTAAAGATGTATTAAATAAAATTAAAAATGAGCGAATAAATGGCTAGAAAATTTCAACACTCATATGAAGTATGTACTTGTAAACAAGTTACACTTGGTGAAATTATTCATGCAATAAAAGATAGAAATGCATCTTCTCTTATAAAAATAGGTGAATTAACAGATGCAGGTACATGTTGTAAATCTTGTGTTTGTAAGGAGCAAGATCATGGTGTTAAAAAAATGGAACTTTATTTAGATGAGATATTAAAAAAATTTGAAAAGAAGTAGTTACAAAATATGAAAAATGAATTAATAGAGCAAATAAAAGAGTTAATTAAGATTAATAAAAATGAAACAATTGATATTAATCCTAATTATCTTGAATATTTTCAAATAGAAGAATTAGAAGATATTATAAAACAATTAAATGATAGAAAAGAAAGTATATCGTCAATTACATCGAGTTATTTAGATGAAATTTATGAAAAAACAAAAAAAGATGAGATATAATTATTATATAAAGGATTACAAGTGATAAATTGGCAAAATGTAAAAACTCAATTAATAGATTTTTTAAAAGATGAAGTGAATAAGTCAGGTTTAGAAAAAGTTACGGTTGGATTATCAGGTGGATTAGATTCAGCTGTAGTAGCAATACTTTGTAAGGAAGCTTTTGGTGATAAGGTAAACTGTGTTCTAATGCCTTCTCAATTTTCATCACAAAGTTCAAGTGAACATGCTATTGAAATTTGTGAAAAGTTTGATATTAAATATGAGATTATTTCAATCGCACCTATGGTTGAATCTTTTATAAATAACATGGATGGTGATAAATTAAGAATTGGTAATTTTTCAGCAAGAATGAGGATGGCAGTATTATATGATGTATCTTCACGTGAAAAATCTTTGGTAGTTGGAACTTCAAATAAAAGTGAATTATTACTAGGATATGGAACAATTTTTGGTGATATTGCTTGTGCTATTAATCCAATTGGACAAATGTATAAAAGTGATGAGTTTGAGTTTGCAAAATCATTAGGTGTTGTTGATTCTATTTTAACAAAAGCTCCTAGTGCTGATCTTTGGGAAGGTCAAAGCGATGAGGATGAACTTGGTTATACATATAAACAATTAGATGAAGTGTTAAAATTATTTGTAGATGAGAAAAAAACAAAAAATGAATTAATTTCTTCAGGATTTGAGAAAAAACTAATTGATATGATTGATTATAAAATTAAATCAAATGCTTTTAAAGGTAAATTACCAATTATTGCAAATATTAAGTGGAGTTAGGAATGAAGAGAGATATTGCTATTTACAAAGCATCTTTAGATAATGAAGAATTAACCCAAATTAGAAGCGTATTAGAATCAAAAGATGACTTATCAAAAGCTATTGAATTTGAAGAAAATATGATTAAATTTATTGGTTCTAAGTATGCTGTTGCTACAGCTACATCGACTGCTGCTATTCATCTTGCTTTAAGTGCAATAAAACTTAAAAGAGGTGATAAGATTCTGATGTCTGTAAACTCTTTTGTAAATTTACCTGAAGTTGTAAGACACTTCGATGCAGAACCTGTATTTATTGATATTAATATGGAAGATATGAATATTGATGTTGATAAGTTTGAAAAAGCTTTAGCCCAAAATGAATCAAAAAAATTAAGAGGTGCAATTATTACTTTTGTTGCAGGGCAAACTCCTGATCTAGATAGAATTTATGATATTGCACAAAAATATGGGATTATATTAATCGAAGATTGCCGATCTGCTCTTGGGGTTACATATAAAGGGAAAAGAGTAGGTAATTTAAGAGCAGATATGACGATTTTTTCTACAAATCCTTCTAATAGTAAATATGCGATTTCAAGATCTGGTATTATTATTACAAATAATGAAGCCATTGCAAATAGAGCAAAACTATTAAGAACACACGCACTTACAACTACTTATGATAGTTATGGAAACTTAGATTATGTATATGATGTAGTTGATATTGGACATAAATATGATTTATCAGAATTAGATGCAGCGTATGCTTTAGCACAACTTAATAAAACACAAAAATTTATTAAAAGAAGAAAAGAAATTGCAAAGTTATATGAAAAAAGATTAACAGGGGTTAAGCATATTACAATTCCTCCATATAAAGATGAGCATATATTTACACAATTTATAGTAAAAGTTTCTAGAAATAGAGATGCATTTGCAAGAGCTTTAAAAGAGAGAGGAGTAGCTACTGGACTTAACTATATTCCTTTACATCTTTTATCTTATTATAAAACAAAATATTCTATAAAAATTACAGCATTTTCAAATGCTTTAAATAATTATCAACAAATACTTTCATTGCCAATGTATGCAGGTTTAACAGATGAAGAAGTTAATTATGTATGTGATCAAGTAATTGATGTAGCTTCTGAGTGGATTTAATTTAACTTGAAACAAAAATTATACTTATGGATTGAAGATTATCTCTTCTTTCCAAATACCTTGCAGCAGGTTATTGCTTATTTATTATTACCACTTACTTTTATTTATATGCTTATTATTCTTATAAAACGTGCATTTGCAAAAGAGATTGATTTTGGAATACCTGTTATTTCTATTGGAAATATAATTGTAGGTGGAAGTGGTAAAACACCAATTGCAATAAAAATAGCAACTTCATATGAAAACTCTTGTGTAATATTAAGAGGTTACGGAAGAGATTCAAAAGGTTTATATGTAATATCTCATAATGGTAATATTTTAGAAGATATAAGCATTAGTGGTGATGAAGCAATGCTTTTAGCAAAGTCTTTACCAAACTCTTCTGTAATTGTAAGTGAAAATAGAATTGAAGCAATTAAAAAAGCAAAAGAATTAGGCTGTAAAATTGTATTTTTAGATGATGGATTTTCAAAATACAATATTAAAAAATACAATATTCTTCTTCGTCCAAAAAAAGAACCAACAAACTTTTATTGTCTCCCAAGTGGTGGATATAGAGAACCCAAAGGCTTGTATGCATATGCAGATTTAGAATTAAAAGAGGGTAGGGATTTTAATAGAATTATAACTATTAAAAAAGTTGGTGATGAAGTTACTAAAGAAGTTAAGTTAAATGGTAAAACTATTGTTTTAACTGCCATTTCGAAACCTAAAAGACTTTTAGAATTTTTGCCAAAAGATACAGAGCTATTAGCTTATCCTGACCATCATACTTTTTTGGCTACTGAAATAGAAGAAATAAAAGAAAAATATAAAAACTATCAAATAATAACTACAGGGAAAGATTTAGTAAAACTTGAAACTTTTAATATAAAAAATTTATACCTGATGGATTTAGATATAAAATTAGATAAAAGTGTAGATTTTTCTACCATGAAAGAGTATATAAAAACATATGAATAAAATATATTACATAGATGAAGAAGCTTTATTTCATTTGGATTCAACGAAAAAAACTAACTCTTTTTTATGGAAAATTATGTACAAAAGAGTAAAAAGAAATCTAAATAAAGAGCTAATAAATATTCAAACTTTAAAAGAAATTATTTTTAATAAAAATTTAATTGATAGTGCTACTTTTAATGCACCTTTACCAAATATAATGGTACAAAAAGGTTCAAATTGGTATTTAGATGAAAATGATAAAGAACTTTTTATCCCAATATCTTTAAGTTTTTCAAATGATAAAGTAAGATTTGATCTTGTCTTAATTGATGGTGAAATTGATATTAGAAATGTAGAAATGAATGAGGATAAAAAAGTACTAAAACACAATCCTATGTTACTTTTAAAAAATTTAAAAGTCTTAGAATTGTGTTTTGAGTTATTATTAGATCAAGTTAGAAGTGCTTGATCTTCTTTTACTATATGACCTACAAATTTAGACATATTATTTAAAATTTTCTCACCACGTCTAAATCCTAAACCACAAGCTTCATAAGCGTAAAATACACCAGCTTGGTATGTAACACCATTACTATCAGTGTTTAACTCTACATACTCTTGATAAATCGCTTTATGACCTTCATATTCGCCAGAAGTTTCTACATCAATACTACCATCTTCATTAATGATTTTTGTATTTGCACCTTCTCGTCCAAAACATCTTTTTTCAACTTGTTTTTTTCCTTCTAAAGGTTCAAAAGAAGTTTCAAGTAAAAGAGGGTGATTTGGATACAAATCCCAAAGAATTTTCATAAAACCTTTTGATTGGAACATCAAAGTATAAGCAGGATTAAAAATAATCGCTTTTTTCTCTTTAATAATTTCTGCTAAAATAAGTGCTAATTCACTCTCATCAATAGCTATATCTTCCCAAGGAATTAGTTTGAACCAAAATTCAAAACTTTCATCATCTTTAAATATACCTTCATCATTAAACTCGACTTTATCAATATATTCAAAATCAGTATTAAATCCAGCTTCTGTAGCAATATGTTGTAAAAGTTTAGTTGTGTTTTCATCTTCTTGTGAGCTTGAAATTGAAGAAAATAGCATTTTCCAACCTAAATCTTTATAATACTCTTCAAAATTTTCAATATCTGAATCTAAAGTTATAATTCTTTTAAAATTATCTTTTAGTGCATCATAAAGATTGTTGAATTGACTAGCTTCATTTAAGCCATTTGCTTTTAATAAAGCCCATTGAATAATAGCAGTTTCAAAAAGTGAAGTAGGAGTATCTGCATTAAATTCAATTAGTTTAATAGGTGCACCATCAAGTCCCCCTGCTAAATCAAATCTTGAATATAAATGCCAATGAACATCATTTTCCCATGATTCTTTTATAGTTTCAACTAAATTAAAAGGGATATTTATTTCATGAAATAAATCATTTTCTATTACATATTCACCAGCTTCACAAAACATATCATAAAGCTCATTTGTAGCCTCATAATATGCATTTGCTTCATCTTCACTAAGTTGCACAACTTCATTTGCAATATATGATGAATTATCTTCATCCGTATGCCATACAAAACCAATTGATTCTAAATACTCATCTGTTAATGGCTCTAATTTTAATAAATTCATTTTTATCCTCCAAAAGATGATGATCTAGTTTTTGAACTAGAATTATTACTTCCAAAGAAGCCACTTTTTTTAGTAGCAGAGGAAGATTTTCCAGCTGAACTATTTGCTTTACTAAAAGAACTTTGTGATTTACTATATGTTGAAGGAGATTTATATTGTGCTTTTCTTTGATTTTGGTAGTTTTGGTTTCCAAATAACTTATTACCAATAAATGAACCTAACATTGCTCCTGCTATTGATGACATTAAAATTCCACCAAGCCCTAGTCCAGAACTTGCTTCCTCTGAATTTGGGTTTGTTAAACCTGATGTACCATTATCAATTTTTCTTTCTTCCTCTTTTACAAGAGCTTGAATTTCTTCTTGAGTTAGAATTCTTTCTGTTCCATCTGGTTTTCTTAAAACGATTGTTGTTTTTGATGCAGGGAACTCATCAACAATTGCATATTTCCCATCTGTTGATTCTTCAATAACTACAAAAGCTGCTTGTCTTTGACTAGCATTTGCAAACGCATCACTTTCTTGAAAACCTTGTTGATTATTTGATTTATCTTCACAACCAATTAACCCTGATACTAAAATTGCACCTAATCCACCAACTACCGCATAATTTGATATTTTTTTAATATTATTATTCTTTTTCAAAACTAATAATCCTTTTTTACTTTTTGTTCTTTATTAAGTTGAGATATATTACTAAATTCTTGCTATAAATTAGATGAAGAGATATTTCAATAATAATTAGCTATTATATTTTCTGAATTTTTTAATAAAGGCTATATTTGGAAAATATTTATATCATAAGTGATGTTCATGGTTGTTATAAAAGCTTATTAGCATTGATTGATAAATTACCAAATAAAAAGAAATCTAAAATATGTTTTGTAGGTGATTTAGTTGATAGAGGAGATAACTCTTATGATGTAATCAAGTTTATAATGGATAATAATTATGACCTAGTTTTAGGTAATCACGAAAAAATGTTCTTAGAATACTCTTCTATGCTTGAAAATGATAGAAAAAATGATTCCTTAAAACACTGGCTTTTTAATTGTGGAGGAGAAGAAACTTTAAGTTCATATAGTTCAAAAAAAGAGTTTCATAAACAATTAGATTTTTTGAAATCTCTGCCATTATATAAAGAATATAAAAACTATAAAACAAAAGATGGAAGATATTTAGTAGTTAGCCATTCATCCCTAGGAAAAGCATGGGAACTACGAAACAGTAAAAATAAAGACGAAAAAAATAAATTTGAAGCACAAGTACTTTGGAGTAGATATAAAAATCATAATAACAATAAAATATTCAATGTTTATGGACATACAATATTTGATGAACCAGTACTAAATAAATATAGTGCAGCAATCGATTTAGGATGCTATAAAACACATGATAAAGTAAAAAACCCAAGATTGTGTGCTTTGGAATTTCCAAGTATGAAAATCTTTACTCAGAGGAATTTGGAAGGGTAAAATGAGTATGATTACAGTATCTGAGATAAAATAAATTTATGAAAATAATAAATAAATTTTATTTGTTTAATTACTTATTTTTTTGTATATTAGATAGTTTTATATAAACTATTTAGAAAGGAATATATGAACAAAAGTTCATATTAAATCAATTTATGCTCATTATCAATACTCTTATTCCAATTTTTTGTTTAATCATCGTAGGATACTTTTTTAAAAAGATACAATTTCCAGATGAAAGTTTCTGGAAACATTTAGATAAATTTAACTATTTTGTTTTGTTTCCATCTCTTTTATTCTATAAACTTTCTACTGCAAATATTAAGAATATTTTAACTTTTGATTTTATTCTAATAGGTCTTGTAGCAATAGCAACAACTTCTATTTTTTTAATTATTTTAAATAAATTTATGAGAGTAGAAAACAGTTCTTTTACTTCTATTTATCAAGGTGCAATACGATTTAATGTATATGTTTTTATAGCACTTTCTAGTACATTACTAAGTAATGAAAGTTTTGTAATGGGTATGTTACTTATGGCTTTTGTCACTCCATTCATCAATATACTGTGTATATCAATTTTTTCTTTATATATACCAAAAAATAAAATATCAATAGTATCATTTTTAAAATCTATAATGAAAAATCCATTAATTGTTTCTTGTGTATTAGGTGTAAGTATTAATATATCTGGATTTTCTCTACCAACTATTTTAGAAAATGCATTATCTATAGTTAGCTCAGCATCATTACCAATGGGACTCTTGTCAATAGGTGTAGGACTACATTTATCTGCTTTAAAAGATACAAAAATGTTATTATTTATTTCTTCATTTTCAAAGCTAATTTTACTACCAATTATTATGTATATTTTATGCTTACTATTTGAAATTAATAAAGATATTACAATGTTAATGATTCTTTTTGCAGCTATGCCAACAGGCTCTGCTTCGTATGTTTTAGCACGTCAATTAGGTGGAGATTTAAAACTAATATCTTCAATTATATCGATACAAGTTGTTTTATCGATATTTACAATCTCTTTTGTTCTTTGGATATTTGGTATTTAATACTAGACTTACAAATGAAATATCTCTTATTTTCATTTGTAAGTATTTAAGTTTTTATTCTTTCTTTAATCCCTTTCTCATAGCTTCACTAACTTTTTCATCTACTTTTTGCTTAGTAAAATACTCAAAAGCTAAAACACCTTGATAAAGTAGCATATCTTCACCGTCTTTTATTTCAAGTCCATTTTCTTTTGCTAGTGCTAAAAATGGTGTTATTTTTCCATATACACAATCAAAAGCGTATTTTGCACTTTTAAATAATGTTTGTAAAAGTTCTTTATCACATGGCAAATATTCATCTTTAAGTCCTGCGCTTGTTGAGTTTACGATTAAGTCGAATTCTTTTTCTTTTACTTCTTTTTCAAAATCTTCCCACGAATAACAATTAATTCCTTCATTTTTGAAAAACTCTAGTTTGCCTTCGCTTCTATTTAAAACTGTTACTTCGATATTATTTTCTTGTAAGGCAAGGGCAATTGCTTTTGCAGTACCACCCGCACCAAGTAATAAAACTGATTTAACTTTTCCAAAAGATTCTATTGCTTTTAAAAATCCTGGAGCATCTGTATTGTAGGCGATTACTTTTCCATTTTCATTTATATATGTATTTACTGCTTTTATTCTTTGTGCTAAGCCTCTTACTTCATCTGCATTTTTATATGCAAACTCTTTATGTGGTACTGTGATATTTGCACCTTCATAATTGTTTTGTAAAAAAGTCTCTTTTATTGTGTTCCCATCTAGTAATTGATGTTTTTCATATATACCATTATAATCCAAGCTTTCAAATCCTGCATTTTGCATTTGTGGTGATTTTGAGTGAGCTACTGGGTTTCCAAAAATTACGAATTTTTCTTGTTCTTTTGACATTTATATTACCTTTTTAAATTTATGTTAAAGTTTTGCTATTAGATTAAATATTGGGTATTCTTTTTCATTTCTTTTATCTATTAATACTATTGTATAATCGATTATTTCAAATCCATTTTTTATTAATAAATTGCATAATTCATCTTTTGAAAAACCAAAATGAAAAACTCCTTCATTTTTATGTTTACTATGAAAGCTCCCATCTTCTTTATCCAAATCATTTATACATAAAAAACCATCTTTTTTAAGTGATTTTTTACATTCTTTTATAAAAATTGAAGTATCTTCTAAATGATGAAGAGCCATATTTATAGTGATTAAATCATTAGAGTTTTCTTTGAAATCTTCATTATGAATATCGTGTTTTATTGCTTTGATATTATCAAATCCGAGTTTTTGAATTTTTTCATTAAATGTATCAACCATTCCTTTTGAATAATCCATACCTAAAACTTGATTTTTTTCATTACTTAAAGCAATTGACACAAGACCTGTACCACATCCATAATCTAAGATATTAATATTTTTTTCAATATCTATAAATTTTTGTATATTTTTAACACACGCTTTTGCAATTGCGACACTTGATGGCTTTGAATCCCATGTTTTAGCTGCTTTATCAAATCTATTCAAATACTTTCTCCAAATTTTTTAACTTTTATTATATAATATTTTGACTTTACAGTTAAAAAACTTAACGATTACTAAAAACAGGATAAAAAAATGAATGAAATATTATCTATCTTTACCAATACAAACGATGGAAATTTAGCTTATCACGTAGGAGATGAAAGATCAAACGTAGATAATAATAGAAAAGCTTTAGCATTAAAATATAATTATGATTATAAAGAACTTGTTTCAATGAATCAAACGCATGGAAACAATGTTCAAATAGTAAGTTCCAAATCACCTAAAATAATTGATGATTGTGATGGTTTAATTACAAATGAAAAAGATTTACCTTTATTAGTAATGGTTGCTGATTGTATTCCAATATTATTGCACGATGAAAAAAAAGGCGTAATATCTGCACTTCACGCAGGAAGAAACTCAACTTTTTTAAAAATTGCAAAAGTTGCTATAAATAAAATGAAAGAAGAATTTTCTTGTAACCCTTTGGATATAAAAGCTACTTTAGGTCCAAGTATTCAAAAGTGTTGTTATGAGGTAAGTGAAGATTTAGCGAATATTGTTAAAACATCTTTTGGAAAAGAGTTTGTAGATGGAAGAAATATAGATTTACAAGCAATAAACAAATCAATTTTATTAAAAAATGGTGTTGCAAATATTACTATTAGTGATATTTGCACCAAATGTGGTAGTGACAAATATTATTCATATAGAAAAAATCCTAAAACTGGAAGGTTTGCAGGTCTTATAAAGTTGTAATTATGTAGTAAACTTAAATTAAAATTTATTTATAAAGTAATTCAAATATTTATTTTATATAAGTTTCTTTTTGTTACAATTTGATAAATAGATTTAATATCATAAATTTAAAGGATTATTATGAGTAATAAAGTAACAAAAAGTGAAGCATTAGATTATCATAGAGTTCCAAAACCAGGAAAAATCGAAATTGCTACTACAACAAGATTAGAATCACAAAGAGATTTAGCTTTAGCTTATACTCCAGGTGTTGCATTTCCATGTGAAGAAATACAAGCAAATCCAGAATTAGCGTATGAATATACAGCAAAAAGAAATTTAGTTGCAGTTATTTCTAATGGTACAGCAGTATTAGGATTAGGAAATATTGGCGCAATAGCTTCAAAACCTGTTATGGAGGGTAAAGCTGTTTTATTTAAAAAGTTTGCAGCTGTTGATTCTTTTGATATTGAAGTTGATGAAACAAATATTGATAAATTTTGTGAAGTTGTAAAAGCAATTTCTCCAACATTTGGTGGGATTAATTTAGAAGATATTAAAGCTCCTGAATGTTTTGAAATTGAAAAAAGACTTGTAGAAGAACTTGATATTCCTGTTATGCATGATGATCAACACGGAACTGCTATTATTACAACTGCGGCACTTATGAATGCTTGTGAAATGATGGGTAAAAAATTAGAAGATATGAAAGTAGTAGTTGTAGGAGCTGGTGCTGCTGCTATTGCTTGTTCTACTATGTACAAGGGTGCAGGAATTAAGAATCTAATTATGTGTGATTCTAAAGGTGTTGTACATTCAAAAAGAAATGACTTAAATAAATACAAATTAGAGTTTGTAACAGACAAGGCTACAACTATGGAAGAAGCCTTTAGCAACGCTGATATGGTTCTAGGACTTTCGCGTCCAGGAAGTTTTACCAAAGAGCTTGTTTCTTTAATGGCTGAAGAGCCAATTGTATTTACATTGGCAAATCCTACTCCTGAATTATTTCCAGAAGAGATAAGTGAAGTTAAGCCAAAAGCAATTATTGGTACAGGACGATCTGATTTTCCTAATCAAGTAAATAATGTACTTGGTTTCCCTTATATTTTTAGAGGTGCATTAGATGTTAAAACTAGAAAAATTAATATGACTATGAAAATAGCAGCAGCAAAAGCAATTGCTAATTTAGCAAAAGAGCCTTTCCCTTCTGAATTAAAAGCTTTATTTGGAGATTTATCTTATGGGAGAGAATATATTATTCCAACACCATTTGATAAAAGACTTATAGTTGAAGTATCATCAGCTGTTGCAAATGCAGCTGTAGAAACAGGAGTTGCAAGAGTTAAAGAGTTTAACTTGGAAGAGTATAGAGAAAAACTTTCTCATATGCTATAGGTAAATTATCTATTAATCAATAAAATGCTATGATTCGAGAAAATTTTTAAATGAGAAGAATACAGGACATCCATGGACGAATACATACTTTTAATTGATACAGAAGACGCAAAAGGTTTGGTATACAATATTTCAAAAGTACTTTTTGCTAACCACTTAAATATAGAACAAAATACTGAATATGTTGATAAAAATACAAATAAGTTTTTTATGAGAACAATAATTTCTGGGAAAATTTCTCAGAAATTATTATTAAAAGAATTACAAGAGGTATTACCTCCAAATTCAGAGATAAAGTTAAATAAAAAAGCTAAAAAAAATGTAGTTATTCTTGCAACTAAAGAATTTCATGTTTTAGGTGATTTATTAATCAGATATATAGATGGTGAATTAAATGCAAATATCAAAGCTGTTATTGCAAATCATGATAACCTAAAAGGTTTAGTTGAAAACTTTGATATTCCTTTTATACATATAGATGCTGAAGGTTTAACAAGAGAAGAACATGAGGGAAAGATTATTGAAAAAGTTAAAGAATATGAACCTGAACTTATTGTTCTTGCAAAATATATGAGAATTTTAACTCCTAATTTTGTTGAAACTTTTCCTAAGCAAGTATTAAATATACATCACTCTTTCTTACCTGCATTTATAGGTGCAAATCCATATAAACAAGCTCATCAAAGAGGTGTTAAGATTATTGGTGCAACGGCTCATTATGTTACAAATGATTTAGATGAAGGTCCAATTATTGCTCAAGATGTAGTAAGAATCGATCATACATATTCTTGGCAAGATATGAGAAAAGCAGGACGTAATGTAGAAAAAATTGTATTATCAAATGCTTTTCAAATGTTACTAGATGATAGGGTTTTCGTACATGGAAATAAAACGGTGATTTTATAATGTTTAATCTTGTTTTATTAGAACCTAGAATACCTGGAAATGTTGGAACTATTGGAAGACTAGCTTTTGCAATGGATTGTACTTTGCACCTTATAAAACCTTATGGTTTTGGTGCAATTACAGAAAAAGAAGTTAGACGTGCTGGACTTGATTATTGGTTTGAATTAGATGTAAGAGAATATGATAATATTGAAGATTTTTGGGCAAAAAATCCATTTTCTCCTAGACACTTCTTCGCAACTACAAAAACAAAAAGAAATTACTTTGAAGCAAAATTTGAAGTAGGGGATTACTTTTATTTTGGACGCGAAGATGCAGGTTTACCTATTGAAGTTTTAGAAAAAAGAGAAGAGGGTTGTATTACAATTCCTATGACAAATGAAGCTAGAAGTTTAAATATGGCTAACTCAGTTTCAATTATTGCTTATGAAGCATTAAGACAAAATTATAAAGATTTCAAGTAAAGATAAATAATGTTTAATATATTGGTTTTAGAAGATGACGAACTATTTGCAAATACGCTAGAAGACTTTCTTTGTGAAGAAGGTTTTAGTGTGGATTTAGCTTTTGATGGTGAGGAATGTCTTAATTTAAATTATGAAAAAAATTATGATTTGTATATTTTTGATATAAATGTACCTAAAATCAATGGATTAGATTTATTAAAACAATTACGTAGTGCAGGAGATGAAACTCCATCTATATTTTTAACATCATATAAAGATAAAGATACTTTGCACGAGGGTTTTTTAAATGGTTGTGATGATTATATAAAAAAACCCGTTGATTTAGATGAACTTATTTTACGAATAAAAGCTTTATTAAAAAGAAATAAAAAGCAATTTGATATTGTTGAATTAAATTCACATTTAACATTTAATCCTACAACAAAAAGGATTTTAGATGATAATAAAGATTTAAATCTTCCTATAAAAATTTCAGAGCTAATAGAATTATTTATTGAGAATAGAGGTTCAATTGTTACAAAAGAGATGATTATTTCAAAGCTTTGGAATATTGATGAAGACTATAGTGAAGGTTCAATACGAGTTTATATAAATCAAGTTAAGAAACTTTTAGGAAAAGAGTCTATTCATAATATTAAAGGTATTGGATATAAAATTGAATTCTAAGAAAAAAGATTTTTTAATTTCTATTTCTATTATATTTACTTTTTCTCTTGTTATAATTTTATATGTTAATTATGTTTTAATCTCAGTATTTGGTTTAAATCAAGATAATTTCATATATATAATAATTCCTTTATTAGTTCTTGGGATTATTATTTTTCTTAGTTTTACTTCAAGTATTTTAAAACCTTTATTTACAAGTGATGATAATTTACAAAAGAATTTAAAAGAAACTATCCACGAACTAAATATCCCAGTTTCAACTATCAAAATGAATACGCAGCTTTTAGAAAAGAAAATTACAGATGAAAAGAGTTTAAAACGTCTTAATCGTATCAAAGAAGCTTCTAATAATCTTATTAAATTATATGAAGATATGGAATATAATATCAAAAAAGAAATAGATAAAATTGAAAAGCAAAACTGTTTTTTAGATGAAGTTATTGCAAATTCTATAAATAAATTTGATGATATTAAAAAAGATACTATTATTAAATCAAACGTTCCTGATATAAAACTTTTAACTGATACAAATGGTTTTTTAAAAGTAATTGATAATCTTATACTAAATGCAATAAAATATAATACAAAGCAAGATCCTGAAATTGATATTAGCTTTAATGATAATATATTATCAATATTTAATAAGGGTGAAAAAATTGATACAAAAAATTTACTTATAATTTTTGATAGATATTATCAAACAGACCCTTCACATGAAGGTTTTGGTTTAGGATTAAATATTGTAAAAGAGTTTTGTGATAAAAATAAGATTATTATTAAAATAGATACACATCCAAATGGTAATACATTTAATTTAAATATTAAAAATATAATCGCTTAAATAAGAAATAAGATAAAAAAGGATTACTATGGTAATAGAAGAAAATGTAGTTTTTGCTGTTGCAATTATAATTTTTGCATTAGTTATAACTTTAAAAGGAGTTCGTATTGTTCCTCAATCTGATCTTTATGTTGTAGAAAGATTAGGAAAATATTATAAAATACTTCATGGTGGTTTTCATTTAATTATTCCTATTGTAGATTCTATTAGAATAGTTTTAACTTCAAGAGAGCAGTTAGTAGATATTGCAAAACAATCTGTGATTACAAGAGATAATGTAAATATTTCTATTGATGGAATAGTATTTTGTAAGGTTGATGATGCAAAAGAAGCTACATATAATGTAGTAGATTTTAAAAATGCTATTGCAAATTTAGCAATGACAACCCTTCGAGCTGAAATTGGAGGAATGGATTTAGATGATACTTTATCAAATAGAGAAACTTTAAATGCAAAACTACAAAATGAATTAGGAAGTGCAGCAGCAAACTGGGGAATTAAAGTTACAAGAGTTGAAATATCTGATATTTCAGTTCCAAGTGAAATTGAACGTGCTATGAATATGCAAATGGAAGCTGAGCGAGAAAAAAGAGCTATAGAAACAAAAGCAAGAGCTGATAAAGAATCTGTGATATTAAAAGCTGAAGGTTTTAGACAAGAACAATTTTTAAAAGCAGAAGCAATTGAGCGAATGGCAGATGCAAAAAGATATGAACAAGAACAAGTAGCAGCTGGTCAAAAAGAAGCAATGATTTTACTAAATGAATCAATGTCTCAAAATGAAAAAGGTGCAGAATTTTTACTTGCAAAAGATAGAGTTGCAGCATTTAAAGCCTTGGCGGAGAGTCCATCAAATGATAAAATGATTTTACCTTATGACGTAACACAAATGATTGGAAGTACAAGTGTTTTAGGTGATGCTTTCTTCAAGGGTGTTAGCAACGAAAGTAAAAATAATGCTTGAAGTATTTAACCCATATATTTTACTTGGAATTGGTGTGATTTTAATTGCTTTTGAAGCAATTATTACATCATTTATTCTTATTTGGTTTGGGATAGGTTTTATAATAACTGCATTAATCTCTTATTTTTATCCTTTTAGTGACGGAGTTTGGCAATTAGCAATTGCATCTTTTATCTCTGTTTTATTACTTGTTTTATTACGAAAAAAAGCTTTTGAAAAGTTTTTGGAATCAGATGAGAATATAAGTGATAATTTTTTGGATGAAAAAGGCTTTGGTGAAATCAAAAATCAAAAAGTTTATTACAAGGGAACGTATTGGCAAATTGATGGTTCAATTGATGAATCAAAATTTAACGAAGGCGAAAAAGTAATCGTAACTAAAACTCATAAAAATTCTGCAACTATAAGTAAAAAATAAATCTTTAAGAAACTAACTTTTTTAGTTTCTTTTATTCTAAAACTTAACAAATAATTAACAAATAATTAATGAAAAGTTAACAAAGCAACCTTATAATATTAAAAATTATTTTAAGGTATAAAATGAGAATTAAACACTCTTTATTTGCACTTCTTACATTAACTTCTACATCTTTTTCTCGCGAAGTAGTTTTAGAACAAATGTCTGTAACTGCAACTAAAATTAAAACTCCTACAAAAGAAGTAACACAAAGTATTGCTGTTGTTGATAATAAAACTATTGAAGATAAAAATATATTGAATATTCAACAAGCAATAGAAAATATTCCAGGTGTTATTGCACAATCTTCTTCAAATTCTTCAAGTCCTAAACTTATAATTAGAGGAGCAGGGCTAAAAGCTAGATATGGAGTACGAGAAATTATGGTTATTAAAGATGGCGTTCCTATGACAGATCCTGATTCATTTACTAGATTTGATTATATTGATATGCAAGATGTTTCAAGTATAGAAGTACAAAAAGGGCCAGGTTCTATTAATGCTGCTAATGCAACGGGTGGAGTAATTCAGCTTATTACAAAGTCAGTTTTTGATGATTCTTCTAATAGAATAAAAGTTGGAATGGGGAATGATGGTCAAAAAAATATAAATCTAAAATTATCACAAGCTTTAAGTGAAAATGACTTTACCTCTTTTTCTTTTAGTAAAAGAACGCTTGATAATAAATGGAGAGATAATAATGAATTTGATTCTACACAAGCTAGTATAAAATATGGTCATATTTTTAATGATGATTCAATTCTTGAATCTGAATTTGCTTATACCAAGTCAGATTTAAATCTTCCTACTTCAATGACTAAAGCTGAGTTTGAGGAATATAAACAAACAGGAAAACAGCATGATACTTCATATCAATGGCAAAATAGTGCAAGAAATTCTGAAATATATTCTTTAAATACAAAATATGAAAAAGAATTTGAAAATTTTACTTTTAAACCTAGAGTATATTTTAATACATGGGATCATTATCATCCAGTAACAGGAATGATTAATGATAGTAGTGATAATAATGTATTTGGAACAGATTTAGAATTAAATAATACTCATAAGCTATTTTCAAATGATGCAAGTTTTGTAACAGGATTTACATGGAAAAAAGATGTAACAAATAATGCAAAAAAATATACTTATAGAGATTTAAATACTTCGACAATTTCATCTTGGGCAGGAAGTGTTACTCAAATAAATAATACCTTATCAAATAATAAAGGAAGTCTTGCTTCAGTTGAAGATACAAATACGACTTTGTATGGTATATATGCAATGGAGTCTTTTAAGCCTACTAAAAACTTGTCGATTGATATTAGTACGAGAATTGATAAATTAGATTTTGATATTTCAGGGAATGAAGCTACTAGTTATAATTATTCAACAAAGAGTTATGAAAATGGAATTGGAGATTATGATATAAATAAAGACTTTACTTTATTCTCTGCAAAACTTGGAGCTAGTTATGCTTTAAATGATAGTTCAAATATTTATATTTCTTTTGCAAAAGCTAATCAAGCACCTACAACAAGTGAATTAGGTGATAAAGAATCATTAAGAAAAACTAATAGTATTAATTATGAAATTGGTTTAAAAACAAGAAATGAAAACTTATCATCAGATTTAGCTATTTATCAAAATGATGTGAAAGATGAAATAATTCAGATTTTGGATGCAAATGGAAATTCAATATATGATAATGCTGGAGAAACTAGTAAAAAAGGTTTAGAATTTAATATAGCTTATAATTTGAACAAAAACTTTCAAGTAGGAGGTGCTTATTCATATAGTAATTACAAATTTAAAACTTTTAATGAATCTGTTAGTGGAAATTTAGTTTCAAGAGATGGGAATTATTTACCTTATATTCCTAAAAATCAATATTCTTTATTTGTTTCAATGCATTTAGTTAATGGTTTAAAATCAAGAATAACTACAAAATCTTATGGAAGTTATTATATGGATAATGCAAATACTTCAAAATATGAAGGTTATTCTTTAATTACTGATTTTATGATTGGTTATGAAAAGAAAGAACATAATATTCAATTGAATGTAAATAATGTTTTTGATAAATTCTATGCATTAGAGGCTTCTAAAGATGTATATGGAAGTGAATCATATAAAGCAGCAGCACCTAGAAGTCTTATGCTTACGTATAGTTATAGTTTTTAGGGAGAAAGAATGGTAAAAAATATTAATAGAGATAAAAATGACATTTTTTCGATGTTTATTCTAAAAACAATTTTTAAAAACCAAATATTTATAAAAACGGTTCAAGTTTTAACTTTTGGTCTTTTTATTTATGCAATTACTTTTGGTTTTATAAATCCAGAAAAAAAAGATAATTTGTTTACAACTGCAGTTTTTTGGAGTTTATTTTGGCCATTTTTTATGGTTGTTTCTTTATCAACCTTTGGAAGAATCTTTTGTGGAATATGTCCTCATGCTTTTATAGGAAAATTTATCACAAAAATTGGCTTAAAAAAGAAAATGCCAAAAAACTTAGCAAATCCATTTATAGGTGTATTTTTATTAGTTATTGGCTGGTGGTTGACTTATTATTTATATCCTGGATTATTTAAAACACCATATATGTCAGCTGTATTTTTTCTAGTATTAACACTTGTTGCTATTTTATTTTATTTTATTTATGATGAAATGGCTTATTGTAAAAATATTTGTCCAATTGGAACTATGACAAAAGCTTTTTCCATAGTAAGTTTTACAAAACTTGAGACTTACACAGATAATTGTAAATCATGTAAGACATTTGAGTGTGCTAGTGCCTGTAGTTATAACTTGAAACCTTTTACTTTTGCTAAGAAGAATTCAATGGATGATTGTACTTTATGTATGGATTGTACAAAAGCTTGTGATGCTATTAGTTTTAAAATTATAAAACCTTCAAGTAAATCTTTTAAAAATTTTAAAACAAAGAAGGTTGAAGTATGGGCTATTATTTTAATTACTGCAGTAATTAGTTTAACAATGAGTTTTCATCATGCTTTGGGTAGAAGTGCAATTGTTGAAGACTTTTTTTGGGTAAAAACTGCAAGATATTTTGAATCATTTATAAATTTTGGTACAATTGACGCTATTGGCTTTTTTGCTGTTTTATATGCTGTTTTAATAGCTATAATATTGAGTACTATTGGTATGTTTATTGCTTCTAAAATTATGAATGTTCCTTATGAAAAAGTATTTTATACGTTAGGTTATGCTTTTGCCCCTCTATTTATAATTGGGGGATTATCTCATATTGGTGAGTTTTTCTTTTATTCATATGCTTCAAATATATTCAATGGGTTTAATCAAGCTTTTGCACTTGGATATGAGAATATTAAACCATTAGCAACGAGAAGAGATTCATGGGTTCATATATTTGCTTTATTTTCACATTTAGGTTATATTTGGGCTTTTGTTTTAATGGTAAAAAGATTAAAACTTATTGATGCAAAAAAGCATTTAAAGTTTATAGCATTCCCTTTTGCATCGCTTTTAATCATTTTTTATATGGCATTAAATTTTTATACAGGATATGTGTTTAAAACTTATGGAGCTAAAAAGAGTGGACATAATCATTCTAGTTTAGAACTAAAAATAATTAAGGAAATAAATAATGGATATAGAATTTTTAAAGAACTTAGTTGATTACGGAGTTATTGCTCTATTGATTTTTATGAGTTTTATATCAGTTTGGTTTTTTATTGAAAGAATATTCTTTTATAGAAAACTAGATGTAAAAGTATTTAAAAATAAGAAGACCTTAGATGTAGCTCTTACACGTAATCTAACAATTATAGGTACAATTGCCTCAAATTCACCATATATAGGCTTATTAGGTACTGTATTAGCTATTATGCTTACATTTATTACTATGGGAAGTGGTGATATTGAAGCTGCTAAAATTATGAGTTCACTTGCACTTGCATTAAAAGCAACAGCAGCTGGATTAGTTGTTGCTATTATATCTCAAATTTTTTATAATATTTTAGGAAGATATGCTGAAGTTTTAGAGAGTTCTTATGAAACTGAAGAAGTTTGATTCAATAAACGTAATACCTTTTATAGATGTATTATTAGTATTATTAACAATTGTTTTACTCACTTCCACTTTTATTTCAAAAGGTATTATTCCTGTATCTTTACCTGATGCTAAAAGTGCTAGTAATATAAAAGAGAAAAAAGAAATTATAATTACAATTAAAAAAGATAATACAATATTCGCAGGTAAAAATATAAGTGGACTAGAAGATATAAAAAAACATATATTACTTTTGCCAAAAGATACGCCAATTCATATAAATAGTGATAAAGACTCAAAGTTTGAAACTTTTGTACAAGTTTTAGATATGTTAAAAGAACACGAGTATTCAAATATTTCTATTGTGACGAAGAAATGAAACGATATTTAAACTCATTTTTTATTACATTAGCTTTATATCTAATTATCGCTTTTGCATTATTTGCAATGTTTGCAGATGAAAAAATCAAAGCGAAGAAATCAGAATCTTCAAAAATAATATCTCTAAATCATATTAAATTAGAAAAAGAAGTTATAAAGAAAAAACCAGTAGAAGAAAAACAAGAAGATGTAAAACCTAAGAAAGTAGAAGCTAAAAAAGTTGAGCCTAAAAAAATAGAAAAAAAGAAAGTCATAAAAAAAGTAGAAGCTAAGAAACCAAAACCAAAACCAAAAAAAATAGTAAAAAAGAAGATAGTTAAGAAAAAAGTAGAAAAAGTAGTTAAAGCTAAAAAAACAAAAGAAATTAAAAAACGAGAAGTTACAAAGCCTAAAAATCAAAAAATAGAAAAAGTTGTAGAAAAAAAAGCACCTAGTGAGAGTAAAGTTTCAAATGTAGCTAAAAAAGTAGTTTCAACACCTAAAGAAGTTGATGTAAGAGAAAATTATCTAAATCAACATCTTGCGCAAATTAGAAGCTACATTAATAAAAATGTAAAGTATCCTAAACGTGCAAGAATAATGCATATCCAAGATGTAGTAAGAGTGAAATTTACTTTACTTAAAAATGGTGAAGTTACTAATATCACGATATTAAGTGGAAGTAGACATTTGCAAAAAGCAACAATTCAAGCAGTTGAAAATGCTTCTTCTTTTTTCCCTAGAGTATCAAAAGATATTGTAATTATAATACCAATTGAATATAAACTTATCTAAATTTTTTATATATCTTTTCTTCTAATTGTTCTATTGTTTCAATTGCATCTTTTTCATGATTTGAAAATCCCCAATTTACTAAAACTGAATCAACACCAGCTTTTGTAGCTGCTATTATGTCTTTGTGAGAATCGCCAATCATTTGCGCATTTGTATTTGAAACACTGTATTTATTTAAGATTTTATTTACCATTTCAGGATGTGGTTTAGGATTTTTCACACTATCATAACCTAGAATTGTAGAAAAATTCTCTCCAATTCCCACGTGATTTAACATTCTTCTTGCATATAAAGAATTAGCATTTGTTGCAACAGCAAGTTTGAAATCACCTTTTAAATCATTAATTAACTTTGCAATACCATCATAAAGTACTAAATCACTTAAACAATGTTTATCATAGTATTCTTCAAAAAGCTTTGTTTGTTTAGGAGTAAACTCTTTTGTACCATAAAAAAACTCAGCTGAATTTATATCTGGCTCATTTAATTTTTCTAAAATATAATTTCTTTCTAATTCTTCAAGTCCTAAATTTTCTCTTACATAATTAATACTATTTGTGATAGCAAAGCCACTATTTATTAAAGTTCCATCCATATCAAACATAATTAAACGCATAAATTTTTCCTAAGGTAAATATTTTTTGTATTATATGATTAAAACTATAAAGGAAGATTAAATTTAGACAAAAACAATATATAGGACAAAAGATATCTTCATTTAACAATTAATTAACATTTAATCGTTATACTTTCACACAACTTAGGATATTTACTAGTTTAATCCTCCTACTAAACTGATTATATACAAGATTAGTATCCTATAATTAATATAATAAATTTGAATGCGGCTTCACAAATCTTTGTGAAGCTTTTTTTTTGTATAATACAAACCTTGGAGTTTAATAAATGAAAAAGATCTTACCTTTTTTAACAATAATCATAATAATAGCCGTAATTGTCATAATATTTTTATCAATGTCTAATAAAAAACAAATGGTTGTTATTCATGAAGGAAATCATACACATCAACCAGTAGATATAAAATTAAATCATTTTCAAGATTCACAATGTGGTATGACAATAGTAAATAAAAGACATTCAGCACAAGCAGTTGCCCCTGATGGAAGAACTTGGTTTTTTGATGATGTTGGATGTATGTCTTTGTGGTATCACAATATAAAATTCCAAAAAGAAGCAACTCTTTGGGTATATACAAATGATACAAATGAATATATAAATGCAAGGGATGCTTGGTATATGAGAACAGATACAACTCCTATGAACTATGGTTTTGGTGCTAATAAAGTAAAACAAGAGGGATATGTAGATTTTGAAGCTATGATTTTAATGATGCTTCGTGGTGAAAACCTAACTAACCCATATATTAAAAAAGAATTAATGAGTAAATAATGGAAACGATAAGTATAATATCAATAATAACAATTGCATTTTTAGGTTCTTTTGGACACTGTGTTGGTATGTGTGGGGGAATTGTAATCGCCTATTCAAGTACCAAAATTAGAGATGAATGGTCAAAAAAAGTACAAGCAATAGCCCATCTTCTTTACTCGTTTGGTAGAGTTACAACATATATGATTCTAGGAGCATTATTTGGTTTAGTAGGTGGCGTTGTAACTTTCGATAATATGACAAGTGGAATATTTTTAGTAATTACAGGCTTAATGATGGTCTTAGTTGGACTCTCACTAATGGGAAAAATCAAATTTTTAACAATCTTAGAACACTCATGTTCAAAATCTCCACTTTATCAAAATACATTCAAATCACTTTTAGGTTCAGATTCACTATTTAGTTTTTATTTATTAGGAATGTTAAATGGCTTACTTCCATGTGGTTTTGTATATGTCTTTGCAATAACAGCTGCAAGTACAGGAAGTGCTTTTTGGGGTGCTTTTGTAATGTTGATATTTGGACTTAGCACTATACCTGCTTTATTTTCTTTAGGTTTTTTCGTAGGCTTATTTAAACAATCAAATTTAAGAGGATTATTTATAAAACTAGCTTCTATATTAGTAATAGCCTTTGGTTTTTATATAGTTTATCACGGTTATGAATATATCATTGATCCTACAAAATCTATATTAAGCTGTCATATATAAATTATTAATTCAATAGTTTTATCAACTTTTCTATATAATCCCTTCACTTAAATTCAAAAACTTTTTAAAGGAGGGATATATGATTAGTAAATCAAAAAAATATTTTACAATTTTTGGACTATTAGCAGCTACTGTTGATAAAAAAATGCAATCTTTTTACTGCACAATTGATGCAATTTTACATAGTACTTTACCAGAAACAATGAAAATATTACTAGCAAAACAATTAAAACCCATAAACTTAGATTCAACAAATAAAATATAAAAAATTAGGAAAATAAAGAATGAATAAGAAAATATCTACAAGTATAGTTGCAAGCTTACTTATTGCAACAAATATCTACGCTACAGAAGAATTAGCTCCAATCACAGTTACAAGTGCTACAAAAACAGCTCAGTCAATCAAAGATGTTACATCAAATATAGATGTTATTACAAGTGAAGAAATAGAAGAAAGACACTTTAGTAGTGTTACAGAAGCTTTAAATACACTTCCTGGAATATCATTTACTAGTAATGGTGGATTAGGTAATTCATCATCTGTTTATGTAAGAGGTAATGATTCAAAAAGAACTTTAGTTCTAATTGATGGAATTAGATACAACGATATTACAGGATTAAGTGGCGCTCCTTTTGAGCATTTAATGATAGAAGATATTGAGCAAATAGAAGTTGTAAAAGGCGCACAAAGTGGTGTTTGGGGTGCTGATGCTAGTGCGGGTGTAATTAATATTATTACAAAAACTGCAAAATCAGGTACTCATGGTGATATAAATGTAGAGTATGGATCATTTGATACTAAAAAATACGGTATGAATTTATCACATAAAACAGATAAATATTATGTAAAAGGTTCTATTCATAAAATAGATACAGATGGTTATTCTTCTTTTGTTGCAAAGAAGTCTTCTGCTGATTATGGAAAAAGAGGCGATAAATTAGGTTTAGAAGATGATGGATATGAAAACTTAACTGTAAATTTAAAAGCTGGTTATAATATTGATGATTCAAATAAAATTGATGTATCACACACAATTATTGATGCAGATAGTAATTTTGATAGTTCAAGTGCTGATGCGTATAATACATCAAGTACAAAAGATAAATTTTCAACAATTTCTTATGAAAATAAAAATGATTTTGCAACAACAGATATTTATGCAAAAAGATCTGAATTTGATAGAGAATACTACTACCCTGCATACGGTTCACTATCAGAGTATGATGGTGTTGTAAAAGAGTATGGAGTAAAAACAAATATTGCATATTTAAATGATAGTTCTTTTTTAGTTTTAGGAGCAGATTATAAATCATTTGAACATAAAAATGATTTAAATGAAAAATATAATAATAAAGCTGTTTTTATAACGAATAGCAATAAATTTAATGATAATAAAACAATCATAACAGAATCTTTACGATTTGATTCATATACAAAATTTGATGATAAAACAACTGCTAAAATAGGAATAAAACAATATATTTGGAAGGATTTAAATGTAAGTGCAAATTATGGTACTGCTTATAATGTTCCAACTTTATATAATTTATATTCATATTATGGAAATGAAGACTTAAATCCAGAAGAGACAAAAAATTATGATTTCCAAGTTGAATATCAAGGTTTCTCTGTAACATATTTTAATAGTAAAATAAAAGATATGATTGATTATGATTTTGCTACATCTAAATACAATAATATAGATGGAACATCAACATTAAAAGGTTATGAATTTGCTTATAAACATAATTTAGGTGCAGATGCATTATTAAGTTTAAACTATACTCATTTAAGCGCACAAGATAGTGATGGAGAAGACTTAGCAAGACGTGCAAAAAGACAAGTTGGATTTGGAGTTGATTATTATGGAATTGATAAATTACATTTAAATGTTAATGGTTCATACGTAGGAACTAGATATAATAGTGCAAATAAAGCAGGTGCTCAAACGGGAAGATACACAGTTTGGAATTCAGTAATTAACTATGAAATCAACAAAACTTTCTCAACTTACTTAAAAGTTGATAACTTATTTGATAAATATTATCAAACAGTTGATGGTTACGCAACAGCTGAGAGAAGTGCATACATAGGTTTAAAGGCTACATTCTAATATGAATAAATATATATTTATACTTTTATTTTTCTGTATAAATTTAATGGGGGAGAGCAGAATTGTAACTCTGACTCCTTCAATAAATGAAATAGTTTACGCTCTTGGAATGGGAAAAAATGTAGTTGCAAATACAAAATATTGTGATTTTCCTCTTGAGTCTAAAAAAGTGAAAAAAGTTGGTGGATATTCTACTATTTCCTTAGAAAAAATCCTTGAAGCAAAACCAACAGTAGTAATTGCACAAAATTATGATGCAAAAATGCTAGGAAATCTTAAAAATCTAAATATTAAAACTATGGTTTTTAAAACTGATACCTTAGATTCTATTAAAAATACTATCAAAACTTTAGGTGAATATTTTGGAAAGCAGAAAAAAGCAAATGAACTAATTTCTAAGATTGATACTTCTTTAAAATCATTAGAAAATATTGTACTTGACAAAAAAATATTAATTGTAATTGGTCCACGAAAAAATTTGAATAATCAAATATATATTACAGGTAACAACTTATATTTTGAAGATATTATAAAAGCTTCAGGAAATAAAAATGCTTATTTTTCAACGAGTACAAATCAACCAGTTGTAAATAGTGAAAAGATTATAAATATGAATCCAGATATTATCGTAATGATTTCACCATTTTTAGATGGAAAAGAAAAAGAGCAAAAAGAGTTGATAAAACTTTGGCAAACACTTCCTATAAATGCAAGTGTAAAGAAAAATATTTATGTTGTAGATAAACTATACGCAGGAATTCCAAGTCAAAGAGTGATTTATTTTATGAAAGATTTTAAAAAGATATTAGAAAATGTTAGAAATAAATAACTATAATAGCAATATTCTATCAGATATTACATTTTCTTTAAAGACAAATGAAAACTTAATTATTTTAGGTGAAAATGGAGCAGGGAAGTCAACTCTTGCAAAGGTTTTATCTAATTTAATTGAAAACAATAATGTAAATGTTTTTAATCAAAATATTTCAGATTTAAGTGATAATAAAAGAAGTGAATATATAAACTATATTCCACCAAAACTATCAATATTTGATGAGTACATAACTTTAAGAGAATTTTTTGAATTAGCGTGTATTAATCAAATTGATAATAAAAAAATCGATGATTTAATAAATATTTTAAACTTAGAAAAACTAGAACACAAGCACTGTAAAGCCTTTAGTTCAGGTGAAAAACAACTTTTACTTTTAGGTTCAAGTATTATGCACAATGCAAAAATCACTATTTTTGATGAGTTAACTGCAAACTTAGATATTTCAAGACTAAAAGAAGTTTTTGATATTTTTAAAGCCAATTACCTACAACAAAAAATAGTAATCACTCATAATCTTGATTTAGCTTATGCTTTAAAGTATAAAGTTTTATATATGAAAGATGGGAAAATACTGTTTTTTGGAGAAAATGATGAATTCTTTTCAACAGAAAACCTAAAAAGATTTTATAATAATTCAATACAAAAAGTAAATGAGCATTTGGTGGTAAACTTATGAAACTTGGCTTATATATTATCTCAGCAATTATTCTTATAATATCTCCATTTTTAGGTGAAATTATATTAAATCTAAATGAAATTTTAGATACCTCAACAATTACTTACAAAGTATTTTGGGATTTAAGAGTTTCAAGAGTTTTATTAGCTTTTTTAGTTGGTGGAATACTTGCTTTAAGTGGTTTAATTTTTCAAATTATATTTAAAAATGCACTTATAACACCTTATACCTTAGGAATTGCAAGTGGAACTACGCTTTTTACAGCAATTTCGATTGTATTTTTCCCTGCGATGATTTTATCTATTTCATCTGCTTTTGGCTCACTAATTACAATCACTATTCTTTATTATATTTCTAAGAATATAAACAAAAATACAGTTGCAGTATCAACAAATTCAATACTTTTAATTGGTATTGCTTTATCATACTTTTATTCATCTGCTTTGATGTTGGTTTTTTATATGAGTAATTTAGAACAAAATTATTCAATTGTACGATTTACATTAGGTAGCTTAGATACAGTTGGTTTTGAAAGTCCAGCTATTATTTTTGTAATGGCTTTAATTATGTATTTTACTATTTATTCTAATAAAGCAAAAATAAAACTACTTCTAATCTCAAATGATACAGCATTTTTAAAAGGTTTAAATGTACATAAATTAAATCTTTTACTTCTTGTAGTTATTTCTATTTGTGTAGGTGTTAGTATTAGTTTTGTTGGTCCCATTGGTTTTATTGGGCTTGTTATTCCTCATATTGTTAAGTTGATTTACAAAAAAAGTGCTGATCAGTTAATTTTTCCTGTATTTTTTTATGGTGGAATATTTTTAGTAATTTCTGATTTAATTGCACGAAACCTAAACACAGCTTCAAGTTTACCAATTGGTGTTGTAACTGCATTTATAGGTGCGCCATTTTTTGTATATTTATTGATTAAAAGAAACAGGTCTAGTTAACTTTTCCTGTTCTTAAAACATTTGCCCAATCTTCTCTATTATTTGCACTTGCTTTTAATGCAGCACTTTCAAAATCATAAGCAACTTTTCTTAATTCAATATCATATTTTTCATCATCAATTGTCAAAATCACATAAGAAGCTTCAATAGAGTTATTTTCTATAATATGTTTATTTGGTTCTTCTTTACTTAAAGCTTGTATTCCTACGGAACCTGGATTTATTACTACTTGTCCTGAACTTAAGTTTACGCATCTTGGAGTACAAGAGTTTCCGCAAAATACAAATTTTGATTTAATATCATCAAGAATCTCTAATATTTTATTATCATCTCTTAAAACTGCTTTTCCACTTGAAATATCTTCTAACATATATAAAGAGTCATCTTGATAAGTTCCATGAATCATATAAAAATCATCACCAATTAGTTTTTCAAATGGTAGTTCTTGAATCCAATATAAAACTTCATCTCCTAAATCATTATAAACGTATCTTAATGTATCGTTATTTTCTAACTGATCTAATGATGCTTCTAAAATTTTTCTATCTTCGTCACCTAAAAGTGTAATAAATTCATTTTGTCTTATTAAATCATAAGTAGCTTTTGGAGCAATAGGTCCATAAAAAGAATCTCCAAGATTTAATAATACATCAACATCATTATTTTTTGCATCCATTAAAACTTCTTTTAGTGCGTAAACATTTGATTTTATATCAGATAAAATAGCGATTTTCATTTTTTTCCTTATTTTTTTAACTTTATATTTATTATTTAGGAATTATAGCAAGTTAGGATAAAATACAAAATATAACAATTAGAAGGATAAATCATAAAAGCTTTATGTATAAGTGCAACAGCATCAAATCAGGGTAAAACGATATTAACAACAGCCTTGCTTTATCATTATAAAAATTCAGTAAGACCTTTTAAAATAGGTCCAGATTTTATTGACCCACTATTTCATAAAAAGATTTGTAATACACCTAGTGTAAATTTAGACACTTGTATTATGAATGAAAATCAAGTTAGGTGGATGTTTAATAACTACGCAAATAAAGATATTTCAATATTAGAAGGAGTTATGGGCTTTTATGATGGAATGGACAAAGGCTCATCAGCTTATGACGTTACAAAGCTTTTAAATATACCAACTATTATGATACTTGATGCAAGTGGTTCATATATAACATTAAGTGCCATAATAAAAGGACTAAAAGAGTATCAAAAAGGTAATACAATCAAAGCAGTTGTTTTTAATCACATTTCATCTTCTATGCATTTTGAACTTATAAAAAAACAAGTAGAAAAAGATTTTGATGATATTGTAGTTCTAGGATGGATAAAAAGTAAACTTGATACTTTAGAATCTGTTCATTTAGGATTAGATTTAAGTAATAATGATAAAGATAAACTTGAAGATATTTCAAAAGAAGTTCTTTGTAATATTGATCTAAAAAAGCTTGATGAAATAGCTAATTTTAAATATGAATACAAAGAAAACTATCCATTTGAAACAATAAAAAAATATAATAAACATTTAACACTTGTATATGATGATAACTTCACTTTTCTTTATTATGACAATTTGAAATTTTTAGAAGAAACTTTTCAAAAAGTTACAATAGTAAATAGTATAAAAGATGAAGCAATTCCAAGCGATAGTGATATTGTCATTATCTGTGGTGGATATATAGAAACACAAAAAGCCTATGATAGATTCAAAAACTCAAAAATATTTCAAGAATCATTAATAAATCACGCAAAAACAAAAGTAGTTTATGGTGAATGTGCTGGACTTATAGTTTTAGGACAAAAAGTAGATGATAAAAAAATGCTAGGCTTATTAGCAATAGATTTTGAACTAACATCTCGTCCAAATAGGCTAGGGTATTATCAAAATGATTTAGGAATGACAGGACACGCTTTTCATTATACAAAAGTTTTAGGAAGTAATAAAGGTGAATATACCTTATACAAAAAGAAAAATCAAAATGAAGTTTACGGAGCATTTAAAAATAAGAAAGTATTTGGAACATACCTTCATACAATGTACAGAAACAACTTTTCTAAGATTAAAAGATATTTAGATTTATAAGTGAGAGTTTTTTATCTCACTTAGTCTTTTTTCAAAAAGTTTATGACCTGAATTTTTTATAATGTATTTTGCTTTATTATAATACTTATTTGCTATTTTGCTATCATTTATAGTTTTATAAAAATCATAAGACGACATATAAACTTCACATAATAAACCTTTTAGATTTATTTCATTTGCAATTTTTTCTGATTCTTGTAGTTTTTCTTTTGCTTCATTGTAGTTTTTCTTTTCTTTTAAAATATTTGCTTCATAGATAAGATACTTTATAATATCATCTTTGGCTTTACTATCTTTATTTACTAGAGTATTAAAATAGTTATGAGTATCTACACCATTTAGGATATTTTCTATTTCATTGATATTCATTTCACATTCTTTAGTATCTTCTATATACTTCGATTCTTTATTTAAAACTAAAGCTTTATGAAAATATTTTAAAGATAAGTCAAAATTTAATAATAATTTATAAACACGAGCTATATTCATTAAAAAAGCTATTATAAGACTATGATATAAATAATTTTTAGCCATAGTTAAACCTTTTTGGAATAATTCTAAAGCTTTATTTAAATCATAACATTCTAAATAAATAACTCCTTTATTATTATAATATTTAGAAATATTGAAATTATCATTTACTAAAACAGCCAATTCAAATGATTTTTCCAAATATTCAAATGCTTTATCATAGTCTTTATAATTTATATATATTTCTGAAATAGATATATAATTATTTGATAATCCATATTTATTATTTAATTTTTTATTAATTTTTTCTGCTTTTTTATAATAAAGAAGTGATTTATCTTCAATATTATATTTAAGATAAATATTCCCAATATTAGATAAAAGCGTAGCTTTATTTAAACTGTCATTTATTTCTTGTGCAATTTTTAAAGCATAATTATAATATCTCAAAGCTAAATCATATTTTACACTTTGAAAATAAATATTTCCAAATGCTGTATATAGTAAACCAAGGATAGAATTATTTTTAATTTTCTTTGCTTTTGGTAATGCCATATTCAGATATTTAAGAGAAATATCATTTTTTGCAATATTTTCAGCTTCTTTTGCAATTTTTATCATTTTATCTATTTGAATTTTTTTAGCTGTATTTGGTTTTAAATCTTTGTATTCTTTTATTAGTTTATCTAACTTTTCACTATTAACTTTATAATTAAAGTCAAATTTATTATCTTTGAATTTTCCATAAAAATTATTAAATGTCACAAAATCATAAGCTTTTTCACTGAAAACATCAAGTGTTTTATTTGATGCAAGTATAAATATACGGATATTCTTATCAGGTATAAAGTCTCGGTTAAATCTAAAGTGTTGTACTATATTTTTTATATCAAAGCTATCGGGAATATTATATATATCAATAATATATGTTTTTTCTTTATTTAAAGTAATAATTTCATCTATAATTTGCTCTGATTTGTAGTTAAATATTTCAGTATTCTCAAAAGTTGTTAAATATTCTTTAAAAGCATTTAAAAGTTCATCACTATCAACACCTATTAGTGAAATATAAGCACCCTTTGGACGAACTTTTAAAGTTGTATTTAGTGTATTTAGTTTTAGTTTATCTTCATATACTAAATATTTTTCTAGTTTAGTTATTATCTGATTTTGCATATACTTCTACAGTTTTTTGAATAATTGGGTTTACATCATACCAATGTGTACCATTTTTGTGAAAGAATATAAGATTATCCAAAAGTAAACTATCAAAATCTTCCAAATCTTTTTCTGTAGGTACATCAAAAAGTTTATGATGTTTTGCAACTTGTGTTAAAAGTCTTATTTTAGAATCAGCTGCTTTTGAAAGTCGATTTGATATTTCACTTACTCCCCATTTTACATCTTCTATTGTGATAACGGTACCTTCCATATCACTTATTGTTAGTTGGTTTATAGATGCTTGATATATGATTTCTATTAGTTGTCGTATATTTCCACCTGAATATTTTATTATTTCAGTATATGCATCCTCTGATATAAACTTTTCATCTATAAGCCGTGCTTTTATTAGGTTTTTGAGTGTATTTATATTTGTGTCTATTTTTGCTTTTTCTTCTTTTGATAACTCACTTTTATCAAGTTTATTTGCTTCTATTCTAAAATCAAAATCTATTAAATCATTGTTAAACATAGAATAAGTTCTAGGTAAGAATATATGAATAGGAATAATTTTCACACAATTTATTTTATGAAATACCCAGTTATCATCTACAAAGACTTTTTTTATGATATTCTTATCTGATATTTTTTCTAAATCATCAATAATAAGTAATAAATCTTTATCTTTTTGCATAACTTCATTTTTATAATCAGAAATAATATCATTTATAAAATCAATAAGATTAGCTTTATCAATACTAAATATTTCTCTAATAGATTGTCTTTCTCTTTCATTCATTTTTAAGTTTTTAAATACTTTTCCATCAAACTTACTTACTAAAAGATTTAGTTTTGCACCAATTTCTTTTCTCTCTTCTTTATCATTTTCAAAATCCCAAGTTTGTTCTTTGCTTATTTTTAAAGTTTCTAAGTTTATATCTTTTAATTTATTTAATCCTTCATAATATCTATCTTCCAAACTTGTATCTTTGATAAGTTCAAAACCTAACATTAAAAGAATATCTATAATATCAATATCATTAATTGCAAATAGTTCACGACCTGTTAAATATTTTACATCAAATTTTTTATTGATTTTATCATCTGGTAAATAGTTTAAAGCTGTACTTTTCCCCATACCAATTTGACCACATATAAAAAATGTTTTACTAGGAATTTGATTTATTAATAATTTCATTTTTAAAGGTTTAATAGTACTTTCATAAATATCTTGATGTAAATCTTTATCTTTAAGTGTTAGTACCTTTTGAGGGTCAAATACTTGTGATATTTCTATAAGATTTGAAGCTTTTTTCATTTAAAGTCCTGAAAATGTATTTTGTTTTAATTCTAGCATAGTGTAGTATTATCATAGATAAAAAAGAGGGTGATATTTTCATCTAATTTTATTAATTAGTTTTAATAATATAAAAAATAAAATCTTTTATAGTATAAGTATAACTTATACTAATAAAACTTAATTTAATAATAATAAGATATAATTATACTTATAATTAGAAAAATTTGTTTAATTGTGCCTTCAATTTCTTAGGTAAATGAGCGTATACCATAGTTCTTTTGGCTATTAATTCCTCATTTTCGTAGATTTGGGTATCTAAAGTTAGCGTTTGAGTTTTAAAATTTATTAGTTTTATTATTTGACCTTTTTCTTCAAAAGAGAGGTTCATATTTTTTAAATCTATTAATGCTTGTTTCTTTTTTGCCATTTTAAACCTTTTTTCTAAGTATATTAAATTATATATAAATAGGATGTAATAAATGAATAATAAAGAGAGTATTAAAGCAATACCTTCAAATAGATTACAATATTTTCCTGTTATGATGTTTGCAATTGTAATGGGCTTATCAGGTTTATCGTTGGTTTTTAAAAAACTTGGAGAAGTCTTACATTTTCCTACTATTATAGGAAGTGTTTTTGGTTTAATCACTACGATAATATTTTTCCTAATTTTAGGAAATTATCTTTTAAAATTATTTAAGTATAAAGAAGAAGTAGTAGAGGAAATAACTCATCCAATAAGAGTGAACTTTTTTGCAGCGATTTCAATTTCTACTTTAATTTTATCAATATTTTATAGACATACATTTGATGATTTATCTCAAATATTTTTTATTGTTGGGGCTATATTACATATTATATTAACTTTTTATACTATGAAATTTTGGATAAATAATAACTTTGAACTTCATCACTCAAATCCTGCATGGTTTATACCAATTGTTGGGAATTTAATTGTTCCAATTGCTGGAAAAGGTTTTATTGATGATTCTGTATTATACTTTTATTTCTCAATTGGTATTTTCTTTTGGGTTATTCTTTTTTCAATTATATTAAATAGAATAATTTTTCATAAACAATTTGCTGCAAAATTTATGCCAACTTTATTTATTCTAATTGCACCACCTGCAATTGGTTTTATATCATATATGAAATTTACAGAAGGATTAGATTTTTTTGCTCATATTTTATATAGTTTAGGATTATTCTTTACAATACTTGTATTTACTATGTATAAAAATTATATGAATATTAAATTTTTTATATCATGGTGGGCTTTTACTTTCCCAATGGCAGCAATTACTTTAGCAACTATACTAATGTTTCAATTAACGCATCTAAATTTTTACGCAGTTTTATCATATGTTTTAGCAACAATGACAACTATAATAGTATGTTTAGTAGCAAAAGAGACTATTTATCATATGTTAAAAAAAGAAATATGTATCATGGATTAATTCCATGATATATGATTTATTTATTTTAATCTTCGGATACTGAGTAAAGAATTTTCTTGAAAGCTTTTTTTAGGATTATTATTTCTGTTTCATCTAAAACATTGTAAAAGTAAGCATCATTTTCTTTAAATAAAGGAAAGCAGGCTAATACAATCTCTCTAGCTTTATCTTCAAGATATAAAAGAGCGCATCTTTTATCTTCTGTGGAATACTTTTTATAAATCAACTTTTTAAATTCAAGTTTTTTAACAACTTTACTAATTCCACCTGATGAAAAAACCATTCTATCTGAAACTTCACTTGCTGTTAGTCCTTCATTGTATATATATAAAACCGCAAGCATATCAATTTCTGATTGAGTTAAGTCATACGCTTCATAGATGTGTTTACCACGAGAATGCAACATATTAGAAATTATTGTCATAGGTATTGTTAATTGTGCACAATAATCATCTTCACCATTTTTAGATTTTGTTTGTTCATAAGCATAAAATGCATCTAATATTTTCTTTTTCATAAGATTATTATATCAGAAAAATTGAAAATTCCCAAAAAATACATTCCTAGGAAAGCATTTTATAAGTTTTAAGATGTTAAATTCTTAGGAAGGTAATTAATAAGGATATAAAAATGATTAAAAAAGTTATGTTAGCTTTGAGTTTACCAATTTTGCTTTTTAGTGAAGATTTAAATGATTTAATAAATATGTCGTTAAAAAATAAAAATATAATGGCAACTGAAAAAAATGTTGAATCTGTACAAGATGAGTATAAAAGTGTAAAAAAAGGCTATTTACCAAATGTTAGTGTTGGTGCAGCGTATACAGATGTGGATAGAGAAACATCAAGTTATGCAAATAATTCAATGAATGCTTATGTTGATATTTCTTATAGTTTATATGATGGTGGGAAAAAAGATTTAACTTATAAATCTTATGAATCACAAATAAATGCTTCAAAAGAAGAATTAAATACGTTAAAAAATGAAGTTTCATTAGATGTTATTAACCATTATTTCAATTATTTAACTTATGTTTCTCAAAAAGAAGCAAAAATAACGCAAATAGAACAATTAACAGCACAGTATCAAAGACTAAGTAAGTTTTTAGATGCAGGAGCTACAACAATTGATGAGTTAGATAGAATTATGTCTAATTTAGAAAGTGCAAAAGTAGAACTTCATGAACTTGATTTAAATATTGAAACTGTATTACACGAATTAGAATATATTACAGGGAAAAGAGTTGATATTTCAAATGGTTCTTATCTTGAAGTAAGTAGTGAAGAAGGTGAATTAAGAAATGATATTAAAACATTAGAATATGAAGCTAAAACTAAGTTTTTAGATGCGAAAACTGTTAAAACAGATAATATGCCAAAAGTTTCATTAGATAATACATACTCATATTATGATTATAATTATAATAGTTCAACATACCAAAATTCAGCAATTGACCATCAAAATGTTTTTTCAGTAAATCTTAAATGGGATTTATTTGATTTTGGTTCTACAAAAGCAGCTTATGATTCAAAACATAAATCTTTTTTGAGTTCAAAATCAAAACTAGAATACGAAAAAAACAAAGCAAGTATTGATTTAAATTTAGCAATAAAATCTTATGAAATTGCAAAATTAAAAATCAAATCTGCAAATGCAGCACTTCGTGCAGCAGTTAGTACTTATGATGTAGTAAAAAATAAATATGAAAACGGTTTAGTTGATAATGTAAGTTATTTAGAAGCTTTAAGTGATAAATCAGATGCACAAAGTGCGCTTAGTTCAGCAAAATACAATTTAGAAGTTAGAAAAGCTAACGTAATGTATCAAAAAGGAAAAAATGTATGGGAGTACGTAAAATGAAAAAATTATTAGTAGGTTTAGCCTTAGTATCAAGCACATTTATGTTTGCAGCGGGTAATGAAGCTCCTGCTGTACCTGTTAAGGCATTTACTGTAAATAGTGATGTTGTAACAATAAGTAAAAAATATCCAGCAACAATAAAAGCAGAAAAAAGTGTAGATATTATTGCAAGAGTTTCAGGTGCATTAGAAAAAAGATATTTTGTTGAGGGTGATTTTGTAAAAAAAGGTCAAAAATTATATACAATTGAGCAAAGAACATACCAAGCAAATATTGATTCTTCAAGAGCTGCTGTTAATAGAGCAAAATCTTTAGTAGTAAAAGCTACAAATGATTGGAATAGATATAAAAAATTATATGAACAAAAATCAATTAGTGCATCTCAAAAAGATGAGTATTATTATAATTACCAAGATGCAATTGCAAATGAAAAAAATGCACAAGCAGCTTTAACAAATGCAAAAATTCAATATGGTTATACAGAAATCAAAGCACCAATGGATGGTATTATTGCTACTACAAAATTAAATGTTGGTAATTATGTAAATGCTAATACAAGCTTAACATCTATTACAAAAGTTGATCCTGTTTATGCTGAATTTTCATTGTCACAAAAAGATATTGGAAAATATTTAGGTCACTTAAAATCAAAAGATATTAAATTCTCAATTAATTGTGGAGATAAATGTATTGATGGTGGTGAATTAAAATATGTTTCTCCAACAATTGATTCTGCAACAGATACACTTTTATTAAGAACAGAATTTAGAAATATTGACAATCAAGTAATTGTAGGACAATTTACAGATATTAATATTCAAAATATAATTATTCCAAATGTTATTTCTATTCCTGAAGTTGCAATTATGCAAAGTGGAAATGCTTCTGTTGTTTACGTTATTGATGATAAATCAACTGCTCAAATTAGACCAGTTCAATTAACAGGTGAAAGTACTTCTACAGGTGTTATTATAAGTAGTGGTTTAAAAAGTGGTGAAAAAATTATAGTAAATAATATTGCAAAACTTAGACCAAATTCTAAGGTTCAAATAGTAGAGGAAAAAGAATAAAATGATTTCATCTTATTTTATAAAAAATCCTGTATTTACATCGGTAATTTCTATTATCATATTTCTTACAGGATTATTGGCAATTAAAAATCTACCAATTGAGCAGTTTCCACAAGTGTCACCTCCTCAAATCATTGTATCTACAACATATCCAGGAGCTAGTGCTCAAACTATTGCTCAAACTGTTGTTGCACCATTGGAAGAAAGTTTAAATGGTGTTGAAGATATGATTTATATGGAATCAACAACATCAGATGATGGAACAGCTTCGATTAATGTTTTCTTTAAAGTTGGAACTAATAGACAAAGTGCAAAAGTTAATGTAAATAATAGAGTACAAACTGTACTTTCTACTCTGCCAGCTAGTGTTCAAAGTCAAGGTTTAAATGTAAGAGAAAGATCTGCAAGTATACTAAAAGTATATGGATTAATTTCTCCTGATAACTCAAGAAACAGTTTATTCTTATCAAATTATGCAAAAAACAATATTGTTGATGATTTAAAACGTATCAATGGTGTTGGAGATGTAGTTATTTTTGGTGAAAAAGAATATGCTATGAGAGTTTGGATTGACCCTGATAAATTAGTAAGTTATAATTTAACTGCAGCTGAAGTAATAACAAAAATTAAAGATCAAAATGAACAATATGCAGCAGGTAAATTTGCACAAGAACCAACTGCAAGCAAACAAATGTTTACTTATACTTTACAAACACCAGATAGATTCAAAAATGCTGAACAATTTGGGAATATTATTTTAAAAGCGGATGAAACAGGTAGAAATGTTCTATTAAAAGATGTTGCTACAGTTGAACTTGGAGCTGCTTCATATTCAAGAAAAGCTTTATATAATGGAAAGAATGCGATTCCTTTTGGTATTTTCTTACAATCAGGTGCAAATGCTCTTGAAACTGATAATGCTATTAATCTAAAAATTGCAGAAATAGAAAAAACTTTCCCTTCAGGAGTTAGTTATAGAGTTCCTTATGAAACATTATCATTTATTAAAGTTTCTATTGATGAAGTTATTAATACTTTTGTTGAAGCAATGATTTTAGTAATGTTAATTATTTATATTTTCTTACAAAACTGGAGAGCTACGCTTATTCCTATTTTAGCAGTACCAATTTCAATTGTTGGTGCATTTGCAGGTATGTATGCTTTAGGATATAGTATAAATCTTCTTACTCTTTTTGGTTTAGTTCTGGCCATTGGTATTGTTGTTGATGATGCTATTGTTGTTATTGAAAATGTAGAAAAGCATATGTCTGATGGAATGAATCCAAAAGACGCAACAATGAAAGCAATGCACGAAGTATCAGGTGCTTTAATCGCTATTGTATTAGTTTTATGTGCTGTATTCGTGCCTGTTGCATTCTTAGGTGGACTTTCAGGAGTTATGTATAAACAATTTGCTGTTACTATTGCAATTTCTGTTGTTATTTCAGGTATTGTTGCACTTACATTAACACCAGCTCTTTGTGCATTATTATTAAAACCAAATCATAAAGAACCAAACTTCTTCTTTAGAGGTTTCAATAGAATGTTTGATGCATTATCTAATGGATATGCGAAAATTGTAAAATTTGTGATTAGACTTTCGGTTGTATTCCTTGTAATTTATGCAGGTGTTGCTTATGTTACATATTCAGAATTTGGGAAAATGAATACAGAATTAGTTCCAACAGAAGATCAAGGAAATGTATTTATTCTTTCTTATAACCCTCCTGGTTCTTCATTAACTAGAACAGAAAAACTAGCAGGTCAAATTTATGATACTGTTACAAAAAATCCAAATGTAGACCAAGTATTTCAAATTCCAGGAATGGATTTTGGTACTTTTACAAGTAGAACAAATGCAATGATTACTTTTGTTGATATGAAAGATTGGAGTGAGCGTACACTTCCTGATCAACAAACACCATATTTAGCTAAAAAGTTTACTGGTGAATTAATGCAAACAACAACAGAAGGTTTTAGTTTTGGTGTTGTACCTTCTCCAATTCCTGGTATGTCTATGACAGGTGGTTTTGATATGTATGTTCAGTCTAGAAATAGTACTGATATTTTAGAATTAAATAAATATGTGTCAGAAATAGTTAAAAAAGCAAATGCAAATCCAAAATTAACAGGTGTTAGATCAACTCTTAATGTAAATACTCCAAAGTATAAAATGGATGTTGATTATGAAAAAGCATTTGCAAAAGGTGTTTCTACAAGTGATATATTTACAGCATTAAATGCAACATTAGCAGATAAATATGTAAATGATTTTACTTTAAATGGTAAAAACTACAATGTTATTATTGAATCACTTCAAAATTATAGAGAAAACCCTGATGATTTAAATAAAGTTTTTGTAAGAGGAAGTGATGGTGATTTATTACCAATTACATCATTTATAAAAATTACTAAAACAACAGGAACTGATATTATTACAAGAATGAATATGTTCCAATCAGCGAAAGTGTCTGGTTCACCAGCACCTGGAGTTTCTTCAAGTGAAGCTCTTGATGTGATTGAAAAAATTTCAAAAGAAGTATTACCAACTGATTATTCATTAGCTTGGACAGGAACTGCATATCAAGAAAAAGAGTTATCAAGTAATAGTAGTATTGCATTTATTGCAGGTATTATTTTCCTTTACTTAATCCTTAGTGCTTTATATGAAAGATGGTTCTTACCTATTACTATTGTATTTGCTGTACCATTTGCTGTTTTAGGTTCTATTGAAGCTACTATGTGGAGAGGATTATCAAATGATATTTATTTCCAAGTTGGATTATTAGTACTTATTGGACTTAGTGCCAAAAATGCGATTTTGATTGTAGAGTTTGCTTTACATAAAAGAAAAGAAGGAATGAAACTTCTTGATGCAACAGTTGAAGCAGCTAAATTAAGATTAAGACCAATCGTTATGACGTCATTAGCATTTACTATTGGTGTTGTTCCTTTAGCAATATCACAAGGAGCAGGTGCTGCTAGTAGACACTCTATTGGTACAGGTGTTATTGGTGGTATGTTAGCAGCTACATTTATTGCAATTATTTTTATTCCAATGTTCTATTATGTAGTTGAAAAACTTACTAATAGTGATGAAAAAATAGAGAAAAAAAGATTATTAGAAAATAAAGAAAACTAAGAAAGGTAGTCAATGCAGGATAATTTAAAAGAAAAAACAAAAAATGAGATTATGAAAATATCATCTGATTTATTTTATTCTAAAGGTATTAATGAAACAACAATTTCAGAAATTACCTACTTGGCTAATATAGAAAAAGGAACTTTTTATAAATATTTTAAAACGAAAGATGATGTAATAAACGAATATATAAAAGTATATTTTGAAAATATGCATATTCAAATTAATGAAAAGATTAATGAGTATAAAACAAATAAAGAAAAAATCATTTTTATAGTTAAATATATTTTTAAATCAAAAGAAAAAGATGAAAAGTTCACTTATATTTTAGTTGAATTTTTAAGATTAGCCTTTACTAAAAAAAACAGCGATGAAATTAAAAAGTTACGTTGTTTTAATAAAGAAAACCTAAATCTTATAAATCATTATCTAAAGCAAGGCGTAGAATGTAAAGAGTTCAAACCTTGCGATACAGAAGAAATATCACTTGAAATAATCTCAAGTATTTTAGGTAATTTAGTATTATCTTTAAGTCATGAGTTTAAAGCTTGTGATAATTCGACAAAGTGTAATATTGAGACAATTTTAAACTCAATTAAAAATGATGAAAAAGAATAAAAAGGAATATTATGGATTTTAGATACATAGGAAAAAGTGGACTTAGAGTTTCTTCTATTTGTATGGGAACTATGACATTTGGTTCAAGTACATCAAAAAGTGAAGCTTTTAAAATAATGGACAAAGCTTATGCTGAAGGTATAAACTTTTATGATACAGCAGAAATCTATCCCGTACCTCCAAAAGCAAGTACAGCAGGAATTACAGAACAATGGGTAGGTGAGTGGTTACAAACTAAAAAAAGAGATTCTATTATCTTAGCTACAAAAGTTGCAGGAGCAGCATCAGGGTGGTTTGTACCACCTATTAGAAATGGACTTACAGCTATTGATTCTTTTCATATTAAAAAAGCAGTTGAAGGAAGTCTAAAAGAGTTAAAAACTGATTATATCGACCTTTACCAAATGCACTGGCCTGATACTATTGTGCCAATTGAAGAGAGTTTAAGAGCTTTTGATGAATTGGTTCGTGAAGGAAAAGTAAGATATATTGGTACTTCAAATGATAGTGCTTATGGACTTACAAAAGCAAATGAAACATCAAAAAATAAAAATTTAGCGAGATTTGAATCAATTCAAAATAACTTTTCTTTACTAAATCCAAGATTTTTAGATGAACTTTCAACAGTATGTAAAAATGAAAATATTTCACTTCTTCCATACTCGCCAATAGCAGGTGGAGTTTTATCAGGAAAATACAATAATAACTTTTACCCAGAGGAAGCAAGATTTTCAGCATATATGAAAAATCCAAATCCAAGAGTACAAGCACAAGCTACAAGATTTGTAAATCCTAAAACAATCGAAGCTACAAAAAGATATGAACAACTAGCAAAAGAATACGGTATCTCAACTGTTACACTAGCAGTTGCTTATTCAAAACACTTTGATTTTGTTGCATCTACAATTATAGGTGCAAGACAATTAGATCAATTAGATGATTCATTAGCAGCATTCAAATTTAAAATTGATGATGAACTAATGAAAAAAATCGAAGAAATTCAAAAAGATATACTTTACCCAATGGGATAGCTAATTTTAGCTATTCCAATCTAATCATAAATATAATAAATCACAATCATTCTAATTTTTTGGAGAAATATATGTTTAATAAAATTAAAATTTTTATAGAAAGTAATCTATTTACAAAATTTATTATTTATTTAATTATTTTAAATGGTATTACAATGGGATTAGAAACTTCTAAAACACTTATGTCAAGTTTTGAAAGCTATACAAACTTTTTCAATCAATTTGTTATCACTATATTTACAATAGAAATTATTCTTAGAATTTATATTCATAGATTGTCTTTTTTCAAAGACCCTTGGAGTTTATTTGACTTTTTTGTTGTTGCAATTTCATTAGTTCCAACTAGTTCAGGTTTTGAGATATTAAGGATTTTACGAGTTTTACGATTATTTAGAATAGTTACAGCAGTGCCTCAAATGAAAAAAATTGTTTCTGCTTTAGTTAGTGTGATTCCTGGTATGTTATCTGTAATTGCTTTAATGACATTATTCTTTTATATTTCTGCGATTATGTCTACTCAACTATTTTCACAAAATTTTCCTCAATGGTTTGGAACGTTAGGAGAATCTTTTTATACTTTATTCCAAATTATGACTTTAGAATCTTGGTCAATGGGAATTGTTCGGCCTATAATGGAAGTTTCACCTCATGCGTGGTTGTTCTTTGTACCTTTTATTTTTGTTGTAACTTTTGTAATGATAAATTTAGTTGTAGCAATTATTGTTGATGCAATGGCAATCTTAAATAAAAAAGAGGATCAAGAACTTCTAGATGAAGTTCATTTAAATGAAATACATGTAAATGATGAAATTAAAAAACTTAGAACTGAAATAAGTGAACTTAAAATTTTAATAGAGAATAATTTTAAGAATAAATAGCTTAATTTTTAAAGATTGTATATAATTTATAGACTTAAGTGTTGAATTTTATTTCAATTTCTTTTATACTTAATCCAATGAAATCATATTAGAGGTATTAACATATCTCATTTAAACAACTAACAATGGTAGCTAGGGTTCCGATCTTTTAAAGATGACTGGTCCAAGAGCAACCGACTCTTAAATAGAGTTACACGGAGGGATAAAAGCCCGGGAGGTTAATACCTCTATGTGTTTCAAAATTCTATTTAGGAGAAATCTAATGAAATCAACTACTTTCAAAAAACTAATCAAAGCACTGTCACTGTCTGTTTTAGTATTAGGATTAACGACAAGCTCTCTTCAAGCTGAGACTAAAAAAGATTTTAAAATCGCGTGGACTATTTATGTAGGAAATATGCCATTACCTTATGCTGCACAAAAAGGTATAGTAAATAAATGGGCAAAAAAATATGGGATTAATATTGAAGTAGTTCAAGTTAATGATTACATTGAGCAAATCAATCAATATACAGCAGGTACATTCGATGCAGCATTAATGACGAACATGGATGTCTTAACAATTCCAGCTGCTGGAGGAGTTGATTCTACAATATTAATTACTCAAGATTTTTCAAATGGAAATGATGGAATTGTATTAAAAGATAAAAATAAACTTGAAGATATTAAAGGTCAAACAGTTAACCTTGTAGAGTTATCAGTTTCTCACTATTTATTAGCAAGAGGTTTAGATACAGTAGGACTTAGTGAAAGAGATATTAGTATTATTAATACGTCTGATGCTGATATTATAGCAGCGTATTCATCTGATGATGTAACTTCTTTAGTTACATGGAATCCACAATTAAGTGAAATTAAAAAATCTAACGGTGCTAATATAGTATTTAATTCAAGTAATATTCCTGGAGAAATAATCGATAATATTGTTATACATACTAAAATATTAAATGATAATCCAGAATTAGGAAAAGCATTAGTTGGTGCTTGGTTTGAAGTTATGGAAATTGTTAAAAATAAAGATAAAGAGGCACTATCTTTTATGGCTAAAGATTCAGGAACAAATATAAAAAGTTTCCAAGAACAATTAGACTCAACAATGATGTTTTATAATGTAAAAGATGCACTTAAATTTGTAGAAAGCCAAGAAATTATTAATACTATGAAAAAAGTTAGTCAATTTTCTTTTGAGCATGGAATACTTGGAGAAGGTGCACCTGATGCGGAATTTATTGGGATTTCTTTTCCTAATGGAAAAATTTATGGAGATAAAAATAACATAAAACTAAGATTTGATAATACATATATAAAAATGGCTGCAGAAGGGAAACTTTAAAAAATGGATTCTTTAAGTACAGAAAAAACTGCATTGGTTCTTATTGATTTTCAAAGAGACTTCTGTTCTGAAGGTGGTTATGCTGATAAGTGTAATGGATTAGATTGGGTAAAACCAATCATTCCAAATACAAAAAAGCTATTAGACAAAGCAAGAGAACTTGGTTTAACAATAATATTTACAAGAGAAAATTATGCAAGTGATTTATCCGATTGTTCACAAATAAAATTACAAAGATCTGAGAATGCTGGAGCAAAGTATGGCGATCAAGGACCAATGGGACGACTTATGATTCGTGGCGAATATGGTAACGATATTATTGATGAATTAAGTCCTCTTAAAAATGAAATAGTTTTAGATAAGTCTAGTTATGGAACATTTTTAACTACAAATATTGATGAAATATTAAAAAATAAAGGTATAGAAAATATTGCTATTGCTGGAGTTACTGCTGATGTTTGTGTTCATACTACTTTACGAGAGGCTACGGACAGAGGTTATAACTGTTTTTATTTAAAAGATGCAATATCAGCTTTTAAACCAGAAATAAGAGAAGCTTGTGAACAAATGATATTAGAAGAAGGTGGTGTTTGGGGTCAACTATCTACAGTAAATAGTTTTATAAAACTATTTTAGGAGTAAATAATGAAAAGATTGATTAATCAAGTTCCATCAAAGTCAACTAATATACTTTTAGGATTATTGCCATTTATAATAATAATCCTAGTTTATATAAGTGCTTCAACACAAAGATTAGCAGAGAATCCGAATGATAAGCTTTTGCCATCAATCGAGAAGAGTGTAAATACAATAAGTAAGATGGCTTTTGAAGAAAATAAGAGAAATGGTAAATATATATTATTAGAAGACACAATATCGAGTTTAAAAAGACTTTTTTTTGGTGTAATTATTAGTGCAATTATTGGCTTGGTTATTGGTGTATCTATAGGTGCAATACCTTATATGACTTCAACATTATCTCCTTTAGTTTGGCTATTTTCTTTAATTCCTACCATGGCTTTGTTACCAATTCTATTTATTGTTTTTGGTTTAGGGGAGCTATCTAAAGTTGTTTTAATTATTATCGGAGTTTCTCCAATTATTACAAGAGAAATTTACCAAAGAGTAACAGAAATACCTAGTGAACAAATTATTAAAGTTCAAACTTTAGGTGCTAGTACTTGGCAGATCATTATAAGAGTAATTACTCCTCAAATATTACCAAGATTAATTGATGCGATAAGAACAACACTAGGAACTGCATGGATATTTTTAATTTCAGCAGAAGCAATTGCGGCAACGGAAGGTTTAGGTTATAGAATATTTTTAGTTAGACGTTATCTAGCAATGGATGTAATTTTACCTTATGTTTTATGGATTACGTTTTTAGCATTTTTAATTGACTTTATTTTAAGACAATTTAATAAAAAACTATTCCCTTGGTTTGGTAAGGAGTAATAATGAAATTAGTAGAAGCTAAAAATATATGGAAAATATATGGTGAAGATATTATTCTAGAAAATTTAAACTTTTCTATGAATGAAGGTGAATTTTGTGCATTAGTAGGACCATCTGGATGTGGTAAAACTACATTTTTAAGAATGTTACTAGGTGTAGAAACTCCCTCAAAAGGTACACTAAAATTTGAAGGAAATGAATATCCAAAAGAACCAAGTGATGAGCGAGGAATTGTTTTTCAACGATATTCAACATTAAGTCACTTAAATGTTATTGATAATGTGATTATTGGTTTAGAGTTTAAAAAATCAAAACTTTTTGGAAAACTTTTTGGAAAAGCAAAAAAAGAAGCTTATGAAAAAGCTTATGAGATTTTAAAAGCAGTTGGTTTATATAGTGCAAGTAAAAAATATCCACACGAATTATCAGGTGGAATGAAACAAAGATTATCAATAGCACAATCACTAGTAAAAGAACCAAAACTATTATTACTAGATGAACCTTTTGGAGCTTTAGATCCAGGTATTAGTAAAGATATGCATGATTTACTTTTAGATATTCATTCTAAATTAAATTTTGGTGTTGTAATGGTAACTCACGATATTAGTGAAGCTTTTAAATTAGGTACTAGAGTACTAGTATTTGACAAGGTTAAAACTGATAAAGATTACCCAAATAGATATGGCTCAACAATCGTAAATGATATTGATGCAAGTAAAAAAGGAAAAAAATAATGAAAAGTGAAAAAATAGTATTAAATGAAATTTTATATTCAAGTGTAAAATGGTCAAAAAGAATAAAAAGAGGACAAACTATTCAATTAAAAGCATTAGATGATAATGCAAGTTTAAGTGCTATGTTTTATAACTCTTCAAATGTAGCAGAAAGATTTAATAGTGCAGATACAGTAAAAGTACAATGGAATGCCTTTTTAGGAAAGAAAAAAGTTTTACTTTCTGAAATGGGAAGAGTTTTATTTGCAATTACAGGTGATACTACAGATGGTTTATTTGATATCTTAGGTGGAATTAGTAATCCAAGAGTTATAAAAGAAAACTTTGAAGGTGATGCAACTTATGAAAGCTGTAGAAATGGATACTTTAAATCAGATAGAGAAAACTTTTTAATTGAAATTGGTAAATATGGAATGGGTAAAAAAGATATGATTCCAGCTTTAAACCTTTTTAGAAAAGTTGATGTTAAAGAGGGTTCAAAATTAGAATTAAACCCAAGATGTGCAAAAAAAGGTGATGTTATTGAATTAACTGCACATATGGATGTTCTTCTTGTTTTATCAAATACACCCCATGCAATGGATAAAGGTACTTATAACCCAAGTGATGTAGAAATTACTATCTTTGATTCTATAGATTTTAAAGATGAAGATTATGTAGATTTTTCTGATGAAGCCAAAAGAGGCTTTCAAAATACAAATAGATACTTTGCGTAAGGATTAAAAAATGTCAAAAAATATTGAAAATGCAGTTTATAACGAAAAACTTTTATCAGGTCTTCCATGGTCAGGTGTTGTAAAAAAAGGTCAAACATTTAGAATAGTTGATTTAGAAGGTTGTCAAGCAGTTGATACACTTTTTTATAATAACAATGATTATAACGATAGATATAGTCCAACAGATACGATAAGAGAACAAGGTAGTATTTTTATTACAACAGGAACTAAACTAATATCTAGTGATGATAATGTTTTAATGGAAATAGTAGAAGATACTTGTGGAAATCACGATACTTTAGGTGGACATTGTAGTGCTGAGAGTAACTCTGTTAGATTTGGTTTAGATAAAAGATATATGCACTCTTGTAGAGATAATTACTTAACATTAGTTGGTGAATTAGAAATGAGTCCTAAAGATATTACAAATAATGTAAACTTTTTTATGAATGTACCTGTTGAAGAAAATGGACATTTAGCAATTGTTGATGGAATATCAAAAAAAGGTGATTATGTTGAAATGGTAGCACTTATGGATACTTTAGTATTAATTTCAAATTGTCCACAACTTAACAATCCTTGTAATGGATATAACCCAACACCAATTCAATTAATTATTTGGGATAAATAAAAAAACAAAACTACGGTTTAAAAGAACCTTATCTTTTTATTTTATAAGACGACTTATAAGATATATTCATTCGGGACGGCCCACAAAAATACTTTAAGGAAATAGAATGTTTAAAAGAGTTTTAATTGCTAATCGTGCAGAAATAGCAAACAGAATAATAAAAACTTTAAAAAAGATGAACATAGAATCAGTGACAATATATAGTCAAGCAGATAAAAATGCATCTTTTGTAATGAATTCAGATATTTCAGTATCTTTAGATGGGATAACACTTGATGAAACATATCTTGATTATAAAAAAATTATAAAAATTTGTAAAGAATATAATGTAGATGCAATTCATCCAGGATATGGATTCTTAAGTGAAAATGTAAATTTTGTACAGGCTTGTGAAGATAATGGAATTGTATTTATAGGTCCAAACTCAAAACATATTGAAGAGTTTGGATTAAAACATACAGCAAGACAAATTGCAAAAGATAATGATGTACCATTATTAGAAGGAAGTGAATTACTTTCAAGTATTGAAGAAGCAAAAATAACAGCAAAAGAAATTACTTATCCTGTAATGTTAAAAAGTACAGCAGGTGGTGGTGGAATTGGAATGAAGCTTTGCTTCTCTGAGAAAGAATTAGTTGATGCTTATGAAGGTGTTATTAAATTAGCAGGTGCAAACTTTAGTAATAGTGGAGTGTTTTTAGAAAAATATATCCAAACAGCAAGACATATAGAAGTTCAAATATTTGGTGATGGTTTAGGAAATATAAAAACATTGGGTGAGAGAGATTGTTCAATACAGCGAAGAAATCAAAAAGTTATTGAAGAAACACCTGCTCCTAATATTTCAGACGCGCTAAGAGAACAATTATTTGAAGCTTCATATAAACTAGCAAAGGCCGTTGATTATAAAAGTGCAGGAACAGTTGAATATATTTATGATACAAAAACCAATAATTTCTATTTTCTTGAAGTTAATACAAGATTACAAGTTGAACACGGTATTACTGAAGAGGTTTGCGGTGTTGACTTAGTTGAATGGATGATAAAAATAGCTTATGGAGATAATAAAGAGCTATTAAATTATAAACATAATCCAAAAGGTCATGCAATTGAAGTCCGAGTTTATGCAGAAGATGGAGGAAAAAATTTCCAACCAAGTACAGGAACTATTACAAAAGTGCAGTTACCAAGTAATACAAGATGTGATACTTGGATAGAAGATGGATGTGAAGTAAGTCCCTTTTATGATCCACTTTTATTAAAACTAATTACAGTAAGCCCTACAAGAGAAGAAAATGTTTTAAAATTACAAAAAGCATTAGATGAAAGTAGAATATATGGTCTTGAATCAAACTTATTATATTTAAGTGCAATAGTACAAGAAGAGTTTTTTACTCAAGCACGTTTTTATACAAAAGTACTAGATACTCTTGAATACAATCCATATAAAGTAGATATATTAAAATCAGGAACATTAACAACTATTCAAGATTATCCTTCTCGTCAAGGACTTTGGAATGTAGGTATTCCACCATCAGGAGCTATTGATAACTTAACACCACGACTTCTAAATAAACTTTTAAATAATAAAGAAGATGCTTCATTTATAGAAATGACATTTATAGGTGCATCTTATAAATTTAGACAAGATAGTATTATAGCAATTGGTGGAGCTAATATGAATGCTAAACTAAATGGCGTAGAAATACAAAGTTATCAAGCTATAAAGGTAAAACTAGGAGATACTTTAGAATTTAAAAAAGTAATTGGAAATGGTAATAGAACATATTTTGCTATACAAGGTGGTTTTGATACAGCAAAATATTTAGGAAGTGCTTCTACTTTTACATTAGGTAAATTTGGAGGTCATGGAGGACGAGCACTTAAAGCTGGGGATGTTTTAAGTTTCTATCCCTCAAAAGAAGAGCAAGACTTCAAGGTACCTTATGATATTCCAAGTTTAACTAATGAATACGAAATTGGTGTAGTTTATGGACCACATGGAAGTCCAGACTTTTTCACAGATGAAGATATTGAAGCATTTTTTGAAGCTTCTTGGGAAGTACACTTTAATTCAAGTAGAACAGGTGTAAGACTAATTGGACCTGCTCCAAAATGGGCTAGAAATGATGGAGGAGAAGCTGGACTTCATCCTTCAAATATTCATGATAATGCATATGCCTTTGGAACAATAGATTTTACAGGTGATCAGCCTGTAATCTTAGGACCTGATGGTCCAAGTCTTGGAGGATTTGTTTGTCCTGCAACTATTATTTCGTGTGAAATATATAAAATAGGTCAATTAAAAGCAGGAGATAAAATCAAATTTAAAGCAGTAAGCTTAGAAAATGCAGATTTAATGACAAAAGCGTGCGAAAAAGCAATAGAAGAAAATACAGCATTACCAAAACTAAGTGACTTTACAAATAAGCTTGATGTACAAAAAGCAACACCAATTATTGATACTTTTAAATATGATGAATTAGATATTGATATAACTATAAGAGCTGCTGGAAATGAGTTCATTTTAATAGAAGCAGGTGAGTTAAAACTTGATATTGAGCTTAGATTTTTTATTCATGCTTTAATGAGTTCAATTGAAGATAAAGACTTAAAGGGAATTATTGATTTAACACCTGGTATTAGAAGTTTACAAATTCACTTTAATACAAGTGTAGTAAGTAGAGATACTATTTTAAACTTAGTAAAACAAAGCGTAGATTCATTAGAAGATATTGAAAACTTAGAAGTTGATTCAAGAACTGTTTGGCTTCCTCTTTCATGGAATGATCCTTCAATTCAAAAAGCAATAGACAAATATAAAAAAGGTGTACGACCAAATGCACCTTGGTGTCCATCTAATATTGATTTTATCAGAAGAATTAATGGACTTGAGAATAAAGATGAAGTTAAAAACATCGTATTTGATGCAGATTATTTAGTGATGGGACTAGGAGATGTTTATCTAGGAGCACCTGTTGCCACGCCTCTTAATCCATCACATAGAGTAGTAACAACTAAATACAATCCTGCAAGAACATGGACAGCACAAAACTCTGTTGGTATTGGTGGAGCTTATATGTGTGTATATGGAATGGAAGGACCAGGAGGTTATCAACTTTTTGGTAGAACATTACAAATGTGGAATACATATAGACAAACAAAAGAATTTAAAAACCCATGGCTTTTAAGATTTTTTGATCAAGTGAAGTTTTATCCTGTAACAACAGAAGAGTTAGAAGATATTAGAGAAAAGTTTTTATATGGAAAATTTCCTTTAACAATTGAAGATAAATCATTTAAATTAAAAGAGTATAAACAATTTTTAAAAGAAAATAAAAAAGAATCAAATACTTTCCAAACAAAAAGAGTTCAAGCTTTTGAAGATGAAAGATTAATGTGGAAAGAAAAAGGTCTTGATAGTTTTGATACAAAGATAGAAGCAGTTGAAGATAAAGATGAACTTATTTTAAATGATGATGAAGAAGCAATAGAGTCTATTATGTCAGGGAATATCTGGAAAATAGAAGTAAAAGTTGGTGATAAAGTAAAAGAAGGTGAAGTTTTAGTAATTTTAGAATCAATGAAAATGGAAGTAGAAATAGAAAGTGAATATACGGGGCTTGTATCACAAATTCTTTATAAAGAGGGTGATAATATTGAAAGTGGTGATGTTTTAGTTGTAATAAAAAAGGATAATAAATGAATTTAAATATTAATATTTTAAGAAAAAAGTATATAGATAAGATTATAAGTATTGAAGATGTTTTAACATCAATTAAAAAGAAAATAAAAGAAACAAAAGACCATAATATTTGGATATATACTTTAAGTGATAAAGATTTGGAGCCTTATATTAAGAATTTAGAAAATCAAGATCCTAAAGACTTACCTCTATATGGTATTCCTTTTGCAATTAAAGATAATATTGACTTAATAAATATTCCAACAACAGCTGCGTGTAAAGAGTATGAATATATTGCAAAAGAATCTGCTTATGTAGTAAATGAACTTATAAAAGCAGGTGCTATTCCTATTGGAAAAACAAACCTAGACCAATTTGCTACAGGACTTGTAGGAACAAGAAGTCCTTATGGTGAATGTAAAAACTCAATAAACCCTGAATACATTTCAGGAGGTTCAAGCTCAGGAAGTGCAGTTAGTGTCGCTCTTGAAATGGCAAGCTTTTCACTAGGAACTGATACAGCAGGTTCAGGAAGAGTTCCTGCTGCTTTTAATAATCTTATTGGACTAAAAGCTACAAAAGGTGTGATTAGTACAAGTGGTGTTGTTCCTGCTTGTAGAAGTTTAGATTGTGTAACAATATTTACAAAAACTTTAGAAGAAGTGCAAGCAGTTTTTAAAGTAGCAAATTCTTATGATGAAAAAGATATTTATAGTAGAAAGTATATATCTTCTTGTGAAGAAGCAAGAAATGATTTTACATTTGCAATTCCTAAAAAAGAAGATTTGAAATTTTTTGGAGATAAAGAAGCCCAAAAACTTTTCTACGAAGCAGTGGAAAAATTTGAATCTCTTGGTGGGAAAAGTGTAGAAATTGATTATGAACCTTTTAATGAAAGTGCAAATCTACTTTATAGTGGGCCTTGGGTAACTGAACGATTTATTGCTATAAAAGATGCTATTACTAAAACTCCTGAGATTATAAATGAAACTGTAAGAGCTATTATAAGTGGTGGGGATAAAATTGATGCAATTAATTATTTTGAATCAGAATATACTCTAAAGAAAAATAGAAAAATTATGGATAAGATATTTGCAAAATATGATTTTATGCTTACACCAACAACTGGAACTATTTATAAAATAAAAGAAGTAAATGCAGACCCAATAGCCTTAAATACTAATCTTGGATATTACACAAATTTTATGAATCTACTTGATTTATCAGCTATTGCAGTACCTGCTGGATTTAGAAAAAATGGACTTCCTTTTGGGGTGACTATTGTTGCAGATAATTTTGAAGAAGAGAAGTTAATATCTTATTCTTCTAAATATTTAGGAGTTTAAAATGAATGAAAATGAAATCTTAGTAGGAGTTTGTGGAGCACATATGAGTGATTTGCCTTTAAATTGGCAACTTGCTGACTTAAATGCAAATTTTGTTAGAAAAACAAAAACAAAAAAAGGATATAGATTATTTGTTTTAGAAAATAAAGACCCAATTCGTCCTGGAATGATTTATGATAGTTCGTGTGATTTCCAAATTGAAGTTGAAATATGGTCAATGCCTATTGAAAATTTTGGAAGGTTTATGAAACAAATACAATCACCTTTGGGTATTGGAACGGTTTACTTAGAAGATGAAAGTAGTGTATATGGGTTTTTATGTGAGAGCGATTATTTAAAAGAGGCAAAAGAGATAAGTGGGCTTTTAAGCTGGAGAACATTTTTAAGTCAATAATAGCTTAATTGGATTAAATAATTAGCATAATTTAGTATTTGTATTGACATTATGGAATGATTGTTCTATAATTCCGCGATTAAATATAAATACAAATTGAGGAAGCCACAAATGAGTGTAAATTTTAAGCATACTATTTCTCCTATATTGAAATTAAAAATGTTAAATAATGAAGAGAAAGTAGTAGGACTTGTGAAAAAAGAAGCACAAATGATTATAACTCTTCCAAATATAAATGAATTTTCTAAGGAACTTTTAAACGCAATACAAACATCTTCTAAAAATATTGAATGTTTTATTATTACAGCTAGTGAAAAATTGACAATTGAAAAGGTCATAAATAAATATGAGTTACCTGAGTCTATTATTTCTTTGGATTTTAAGAAATTTGCAGAATCATTTAACTTAAATAATTCACAAGATAAGATGAAAAAGTCATTGATTATGATAGATAAAAGTTGTCACGTAGCACGCAAGACGATTTTATAAAATTTTATAAATGGAGATGAAATTATGGCAAGACCTACTAAGTATGATTTAGAAAAAGCACTTGATAATGCAATGGAATTATTTTGGCAAAAAGGATACGATAGCGTATCTATGGCTGATTTAGTTGAATTTACAGGTTTAAGTCGTAGTAGTATGTATTCTTTATTTAAAGATAAAGAAGGTTTGTTTAAAAAATCTCTTGAAAATTATAATACTAAAAAAGCTGGGAAATTTCTGGATGTTTTAAAAAGTGCAAAAGGGAAAAAAAGTATTGAAAATCTATTTGATTTTATGAAATTTAATGAAAATTTTAGAGGATGTCTTTTTACAAATTGTATGGTAGAAAAAGATTTTAAAGATTCTGATATTTTTGATATACCAAAAAACTATTTTACACAACTTCAAGCTCAATTAGAAAAGAAACTTATAGAAGCTTCTTTGGCTAATGAGTTTAACGGTGATGTAAAAACAATGACTTTGATTCTTATTAATATGATTTATGGTTTTAATCTACATGGAAAATGTAATCAATCAGAAGATGATAGTAATCTAATGTTTGAATATATTTTGAGTTTGATTAAATAAATCTTAAAATAGTGAAAGTAAATCTTCTTTATATTTAGAACTAATATAATAATTTATCATCAAACCTTCTCTTTTTGAGATAAGTATTTGAGCATCTTTTAGTTTTCTTAAATGTTGAGATACAGGCGATTGGTTCATTTCTAGCATATCACTTATATCACATACACAAAGCTTTTCATTGTTAAGAAGAAGATAGATTATTTTTAATCTAACTTCACTTCCTAATAATGAAAAGAATTTTTCTTTTTTTGAAAATATAGCTTGTTTTGAAATTAATTGATTTCTTTCACGTTGAATTTTATCTTTGTCAACACTAATTCTTAGACAAGTTGTATCATTCTTCAAATTTTATTCCTTTGTTCTAAACATATTATTCTTTACTTTATCATTGCTAAACTTAGGTTTTAATGTTAAATCACTATTTTTTATAGAAAATTTATTTTTTTCTACTGTATCTGAACAATCACTGCTTGATGAACAACAACTTTCTTCTTTTGTAAATCTATGTTTTATTAAGTGATAGATTATTAATAATATCATTGCAATTGATGATAAAGTATTAAAAATATTTACTTCTTCGTGATTTATAGAAATTGTTAATAAACTAAGTTCTTTAAAAAATGTATCATAAATATAACCAAATAAAAACGCTAATACAGCAATAACAATTAAATATATAATCAATGATGTTTTACCTAACATTTTATAAACAACACTCATAGTAACAGCACTAGTAGCAGGACCTGCTGTTAAAAATATAAATACAGCTCCAGGAGACATACCTTGTAACATAAAAGCAGCCGCAATTGGTAGTGATGCTGTTGCACAAGTATATAAAGGCATTGAAAATAATATAACTACTATATATGTTAAAAATTGGTTTTCAAATAAGATTTCTGTATATTCTTTTGGAATAAATGTAACAAATATTGAACCTAAGATAAGTCCAATCAAAAGTGCTTTTGCCATATCACTAAATAATGTTCCATAACCATATTTTAAAACATTTATAAAAGAAAATTTCTTTTTTACATTTGTTGAGCTACAAGATGAAGAAGAACAACAAGAAACTTTTTCTTCTTCTTGTTTTTTATCGTGATTTTTTTGAAAAAGATTTTGAATAAGTCCTACTGTAATAGCTATTATAATTGATGAAATAATTCTAAATACAGTAAATACAAAACCAAAAAGCGAATAAGTAGCCAATATCGAATCAACACCTGTAATTGGTGTAGAGATTAAAAAACTTTGAACAGCACCTTTACTAGCACCTTCTTTTTTCAAACCTTGAGCTAAAGGTATAACAGAACAAGAACAAACAGGTAGGGGGATTCCAAATAGTGTGGCTTTTACAACTGAACTAGTTGAAGTCGTTCCTAAATGTTTTGAAACGAAATCATCAGGTATTATCTGTTTTAAAATACCTGCAAAAAATAAACCTACTATTATATAAATAGACATTGCATTTAATAATGTAAGAAAATTGTCGAAAAAACTTAATATTAATTCCATATTAATTCCTTTTTGTAAATTATAATAGAAGTATATTAGTATATTCTAATATAAAACTTAAAAAAGTATTTAAGATAGTATTTATATTAATAATGATAATCTATATCATTAGAAAACAATAAGGATATGATTTTATGAAAGAGTTTGAGAAATATTTCTTAATGGATAACTTTGAAGAAGGTTGGGGAGTCCAAACAGCAGATTGTGAAGAACTATTAATTGACTATTGTATTGAGGCTTTGTTTATTCCCGAAGAAAAAATTGAAGAATTGACTATGGTAGAGGGTGAAATGGAAATTGTTTTAAAAGACTTAGAAATAGATGATGTCAATGACGATTGGTACGTAAATTTATTAAAAAATTCAAAGGGAGGATGAAATGGATAATGAACATAAAATAGATTTTGAAGAATTACAAAAGAGATGGGATAAAATAAGAAAAAAGAAAGAATAGTTAAACTATTTTAATTATTTTTTCTTAATAATCCATTTAAAAACATAGTAAGCGTATGATCTACAATATTCTGTGTTTCATATGCTTCTAAAATATAACTTTCAATAAAGCCATCAGAAAATTTTTTGAATAATATGGCTAAATGCCTATATGATATATAAGGTTCATCAATCATTAGTTTAAATTGTTCTTCCAAATAATCGTATATATGATCAACAATAGGGTGTTTTGCAATATCTAGTTTATGAAAGAAATACGGATCGTTTGTAATTGGTTTTGATTCATTTTCATTAATATAAATAAAAAATTCATATTTATATTTTAAGTAAACACATAAATTAGCATAGGGATCTTCTGTTTTTTCTTTTTCTATATTATGTAAGAATTTTCTTAATTTATAAATTAGATATTCTAAATATAATTCTTCTTTTGAGTTAAAAATATTATAAATCGTTCCTACAGAAGTATCTAAAGCTTTAGATATTTCATTTATCTTGGAGTCTTTAAATCCTATAGTATCAAAATATTTAATTGATTCTTCTAAATATAATTCTTTCTTAATTTTACTTATTTCTTGATTGATTTTGTTCATTTAATTACGCCTTATTTTACATTATAACAAAAATAACTTTTAATTTAATCATATTTTTATCATAAATTATATAAAATGAACTGAATTCAAACTTAAAGATAATATATGAATAGATTATTCGTAAATAAAACTAAAACAATTGCATTATTGATATATGTTCGCTCAACATTAGAACAACTTTTCACTCTAATCGAACAAAAAGAATATGCCCTTAAAGTACTAACACCAGAAGACAGCAAAACTATAATTGAACATTTAGAAGAACTTCTAAAAAGATTAAAAGAATCTGAAATTATGAATGATAGTATTTTTAGAAACACTGTTAATAAATGCAAAGGTCCTAATACATATTATGAAGAACTTGTAACATACTATAATAGCATTGTTATACAAATTGAACATAATATGAAAAATGGCGATTTATGGATACCCGAACAATTCACTCTGTGCTTACTTTCAGAATGGCTATTAGAAGAAAAACATACACAATATTTTTCATATCTAAATGATATTGACTATCTAGGATTATTATCTAAATTTGAAACTATCGATATAGAAGAAAATAAAGAATATAGATTAAAAGTAAGTCAGATGTATATGATATCTTCACAAGTTATTAAAGATTTGAAAGCTATAAAATATCAAACTTCTACAAAAAAAAGCAAAAAAAAGAGATAATATGAAATCAAATTTATTCTCAGGTGTTGTAGTTGGAATTATTTCCTTACCTTTATCAATGGCATTATCAATAGCAATTGGTACACCTCCAGAAAATGGAATATATACAGCTATTATTGCAGGAATATTAACTGCAATATTTGGTAGTAGTAGGGTAAATATTAGTGGACCTACTGCTGCTTTTGTAGTTATTTTAATACCTATTGTTCAACAATATGGATTAAAAGGCTTACTTGTTTGTGGTATTTTATCAGGGATTTTCCAAATTCTAATGGGATTGTCAAAGCTAGGAAGCTTAATTGAGTTAGTACCTTATCCTATTACAGTGGGTTTTACATCAGGAATTGCAATAGTAATTGCAACTTTACAAATCAAAGATTTTTTTGGTCTAACTGTAGAGCATTTTGATGGTGACTTTTTAGAAAAGGTTTATATCCTTTTTACATCTTTACATACGTTTAGAATCGAAGAGTTTAGTATTGGATTACTAACTATTTTAATAATTGTTTTTTGGAAAAAGAAAAACTATAAAACTCCAGGTTCTTTAGTTTCTTTGGTTGTTGTTACAGTATTAGCTTATCTTTATAATAACTATGCAGATGCTTATCAAATTGCAACAATTAATTCAAACTTTTCTTATATAGTAAATGGTGAAACATTTTCAGGGATACCTTCAAATCCTTTAACTTTTACTATACCTTGGGCTGACTTTACAATTACGAAAGAATTAATAAAAGATTTAATTCCTCATTCAATTGCAATTGCAGTTTTAGGTTCTTTAGAATCATTATTATGTGCTGTTATTTCAGATGGTATGACAAAGAAAAAAACTAATCCAAACAAAGAATTAATAGGACAAGGTATTACAAATGTAATTTTACCATTTTTTGCAGGTATTCCAGCTACTGCTGCGATTGCTAGAACTGTTGTAAATATTAAATCAGGTGCAACTAGTCCTCTTTCTTCTGTTTTTAACTCTGTATTTATTTTTATAGCAGTTATTTCTATTGCTCCTATTCTATCTTATCTTCCTATGGCTTCATTATCAGGATTATTACTTATAGTTGCGTGGAATATGTCTGAATATAAACACTTTATTAATATAGTGAAAAATGCTCCAAGAGATGATATATATATTTTACTTACTTGTTTTATATTAACTGTTTTATTAGATATGCAAATTGCAATTGGTGTGGGAATGATTCTTGCTTCTGTTTTATTTATAAAAAGAACTATTGATTTATACTCAATTGAATTGGTTAATAAAGACCATAAACGAGATTTAGATATTCCAGATAATATTTGTATTTATGATATTAATGGACCAATGTTTTTTGGTGCAGCACAACACGCCCTAAAAACAATATTAACAACAGATGAAGATCTATACGATGTAATTATTATAAATATGGAAAACGTATCAATGATTGATATGACTGCAATGGTTGCATTAAGATCTCTATTAGAATCTGTTAAAGAAAGTAATAATTTATTAGTATTATCAGGACTTGAAGATAGAATGTTACATAAATTATCAAAAATAGGTATTATTCAAGAGAAAGGTGTTATCGAATTTTATAATAATGTAGATAATGCAGTAAAATCTATAAAAGCAAAATAAATCTTCTTTAAACATAGAATATGAATTTTTATTCATATTCTATTCATTACTAATTCATATATGTTTACTAAACTTCCTTAAATTAAAAAGGAAGTTATATGATTTCATCTGCTGTAAAAGCACTAAAAGCCAACTATTTAAAAACTATTTTAATATATTTGAGTCTAATATTTTCTATTACTTCTATATTTTTAATTTCTTCTATTTCAAATGGTATTATTTCAATGTATTCATCTATGTTAAAAAGTGATGGAGATATTATCATTACTCAAGCCAAAATATCTGACACATTTTTTTCAAATGTAAATATTAATTTAATCACAAAAATAAATAAATTATCTAATGTAAAAAACTCATCTGCAATTATTGTAGGAGCATCTCCTGTTGAAAAACTCCCAATTGTTGCAGTTTATGGAGTAAGTGAAAATAGATTTGCAAATTATAAATTAGTAAAAGATTCTTATCCAAAAGAAAATGAAGTTTTAGTAGGACAATCAATTTATAAACAACTTAAAAATAAAAAAACAATAGAAATTGCAAATAAAACATTTAAAGTATCAGGTGTTTTCCAAAGTGATATAGGTTTTGAAAATGGAGGAGTTGTTTTAAATATAAAAGAAGCTGGAGAAATTTTCAATAAAAGTGCTTCAATGATAATGGTAAACAGTAAGATAAATAAAAATGGTGATACAAATATTAAAAAACTTATAAAAGATATTAGTTCTCTTAGTTCAAAAATAGATGTAAAATCTACAAAAAGCTTTGTTAATAACTATAACCAATTTAAGATAATCCAAACCTCATCAAATGCTATTTCATTTATTGCATTTGCTATGGGTTTACTTGGGATTGTAAGTATTATGAGTATTACAATAAATCAAAGAAAAAGTGAATTTGGTATTAAAAGAGCAATTGGAATTCCAATGAGAAAAATAGTTTTTCAGATAATGAGTGAAAGTTTTATCCTTGGTTTTTTTAGTTTTATTTCTGCTTTTGTTTTATCACATATAGTTTTATATTTTATAAAAAATTCTTCTTCTCTTCAAGGTTATGTAAATGGTGAAATATCAACAAATTTAAGTCTTTATATTTTTGCTACTTCAATTATTATGGCTATGTTAGGAGCTGTTATTCCCGCACTAAATGCAGCCAAAATAGATCCCGTTATTTTAATTCAAGGAAATAAAATATGATAAAAGCAATAAATATATCACATTCTTATTCAAATGATATTGCTTTACAAAATATTGATTTTGAAGTTAAAAAAGGTGAGTTTGTAGCTATTATAGGAGAAAGTGGGAGTGGTAAGTCAACTTTACTTTCTATACTTTCAACTCTTTTAAAACCCACATCTGGTGAAATCTTTTTTAAAGATATAAATTTTAAAGATATTAAAAATATTGACACTTTCAGACAAGAAAATATTGGTTTTATATTCCAATTTCATTACCTAATTGATTACTTAAATATAAAAGAAAATATACAAATAGCAAATGAACATGCGAGAGATAAAGAGATTGAAGAGTTATTAGAACTTTTAGGAATTAAAAATATCATAAATAAATATCCAAATGAAATTTCTGGAGGACAAAGACAAAGAGCTGCAATTGCCAGAGCTTTGATAAATAAACCAAAGGTAATTTTTGCAGATGAACCAACAGGAAATTTAGACTCAAAAAATTCTCAAAATGTATTTGATATTTTTAAAAAACTATCAAAAGAAGGAACTACAATAATAGTAGCAACTCATGATATAAACTTATCTTCAAAAGCAGACAGAATAGTGGAGGTAAAAGATGGACAACTTTAATACTTTTATACAAACACATTTTAAAATATCTCTAATATTTTTTGGTATTGGTTTAATTTTTGGACTTTTTTATTCAATAAATTTATTAGGTTTTTCTATTAATTCTCAAACACTATTACCTACAAATTTAAGAGCTTTGCACATAAGTCTAATGCTTTATGGTTTTGTTCCATTAATGCTTTCATATTTACCTTTTTTATTAATAAAAAAAGAAGTTGGTTCTTCCAAAAAAGGACTTCATTACTTAAATTTATATACTATTTTTTGGTATATCTTTTTAATCTTTATGATAAGTTCTCTTCTGTTTGGAAATACTAGAGGATTAGCTTTTTACGATTTTCCTTATGAGTTAAATTTTATACTTGCCTTTGCTGGAATATTTTATATAATTGCTTTGTATAATTTTATAAAAATGTACAAAGTCCATCCTATGTGGGTAAAAGTGTGTTTACGAGTTGTAATCATTGCACCTATTGCACTTTTGATTTTGATGAATCCTATAATTGGACAAGTTGAAAGTACAGTATCGGGACCTCATGGAGATAATACATTAGGAATGAGTTTAGCACTTATTCCATTGTATTACTTAATAATCAAATTATTAAATAAAGAAGAATTTATTGCTAGATGGAATCTTTTATGGATTATTCCTACTGTATTTTACTTTTCTTCTGTTTTATATAGAATATTCTTTGAGCCATTAACGTATAATCAAGAATGGTTTTTAGAATATTTAAGTCTTCTATATGTCCCTTTACTTTATAGATGGTACAAAGATTCAAATATTGAGCATTTTGCAAAGCTTTCACTTTTTATATCAATATTTGCTTTTCTTTTTGTAGATATAGAGGGAAATATTCTTTTTATTCCTGAAATTAGATGGATTTTTCATAGAAATGATTTAATAGTAGCTCATGCTCATATAGCAATGGGAATTGCAGTATTTTTTATGGTTTTATGTATGTTTACATCTTATATAAATGAGCTTAAAAAAACAGCTTTTTATTATCTTTATCTTTTAGGATTACTTGGTATTTTCTTTAGCTTAAGTTTTTCTGGTTTTGTTGAAGCTGGTATTTTAAATAGTAATATTAAGCTACTATGGATATTAAGATCATGTTTTGGTTTAATCACATTATCAAGTTTACTTTTTTTTATTCAAAGTAAATATACACTAAGTACTTTACAAAAATACAATTTAATAGGTGTCCTAAGTGATGGTTTAGGAGGAATTGGACTTATTCTTCTTTCTAGTTTTATTTATCCACTTCTTGGTTTTACATTTGCAGGAAGCTATGAATATATCGTATTTACTTTTGTAAGTATGACAGGAATAATACATTTTATGGCTTTAAAATATAAAGAACATCAGATTATTTTAACAAATATAACAGTTATTATAAGAGTTTTTATAAGTTCTGTTTTTTTCGCTCTTTATATTTCTAAAACTTTAGGGTTTATTGGCTTAATTATTAGTGCTTTTGATTTAACATTTGTACTAGTGTATTTAATTTTTTTCTATCAAAAGGACATATTATGCAAAAATTAAATTTTTTAAAAATATCACTTGCACAAATAGCTTTGATTATTTTTATATCTTCTGAATTATCTTATTATTTATTAATTGCACAAACAGGAATTGTAGAATATCTTTCATCTGATATTTTTGCTATTGCACCGCTTCCTATTGGTGGAGTTCTTGGTTCACTTTTAACTTATTATCTTAAAATATCAAATAAAAGTAAAATATCACTATTTTTATTTTTACAGTTAATAATGAGCTTTTTTTATCCAAATTTATCAATTGTTATGCTTTTTATTTTAGGAATAAGTGTTGGGGCATTAGCACCACTTTTAATAAATGAATTAAAAAAAGCTAGTCTAATAGATTTAGGTCTTGCTCTTTGTCTTTCTTATGTACTTGGAACATTTCTTTTTAGTTATGAGGCTTCTTTAAGAGGCAATTTAGCAATTGTTCTTAGTACTTTGACTATTATCTCTTCATATCTTTTACCAAAGAGAAAAACACCATCAGAAAACCTAGAGAATTATCAAGAATTTTCATTATTTATAATGGTTTTATGGGTATTTTTAGATTCTGCTTTATTTGAAACACTTTCACGAGATATAACAATTTCAATTTGGAGAGATGGTTATAATTTTGAAATTGCATTGTTTCATATAATCGGAGTTTTTGTAGCCCTAAAATATAAAATACAAAAGCAGATAAAAGAATTATTTATAATACTTTTATTTGCACTTAGTTATCTATTTTATTTTTTAGAAGAGTCTTTTCTTTTATCACTTGTATACCCTTTTGTAATTTCATATTATAATGTTGCAATACTTAAAACTATAATTAAAAAAGATTTAAAAGTTATTAGTATTTTTATGATTTTTATAGGATGGATAGCATCTGGACTTGGACTAATTATTGCCTTGATGGGTTTAATCTTATTTGTTCCAATATTATTTTTAATTGCATTTTTAATAGTAATCAATGAACAACAATCACAAAAAAAGGAGTTTAATTATGCGTAGTATGATTTTAATTTTAGTATTTACAGTTTTTTCTTTTGGAAGTAATTTAATATTACAAAAAGGTGAGATTATAGCTCATACAAGAATCTTTGGAGATAGCAAAATTGATCCAAAAACAAAAAATATTAGTTCAAGTCTAATAATAAGTAAAAATGTAGAATCAATAAAGGGGAATATTACTATAACATCAATATCTTTGAAAAGTGATAATCTTGATAGAGATGAACATATGTATAAGGTTTTAAATATACTAAAGTATCCAAAAATCAATTTTCAGATTAAAAGTATAAAAAAAATTGATGAAAATTATCAAATTAATGGGATTTTAACATTGAATGGTCAAGAAAAAGAAGTTTTATCAATTGCTACAATTTCTGAACATAAAGATGAAGTAAGTATTTTGGGATATTTTTCGATTAATTTAACACAGTTTAATATAGAACCACCATCATTATTATTTTTAACAGTTAGAGATAAAATAGAAATAAAATATGATTTGTTATATAAAAATAGTCTAATAAAAAGTTTCTAAATAATGAAATTGCCTAGTGCTAAAACAATTGAAGTATTAGTAAATCATAGATATTTAAATGGTTTAAAGATACTTCATTTAAGTGACCTACATATTGATAAGAAAGTTTCTAAAGAGAATTTATTAGAGTTAATTAATATTTGTACAGATTTAGATTATGATTTTGCTGTTATAACAGGTGATATTATTGATTGTAAAGTAGAAAATATTAAAGAGAAATTACAAATTTTAAATAACTTAGCTTTTGTAAAACCTGTATATTATATAAGTGGGAATCATGATGTTTTTTATGGATTAGAAGATTTGAAAAAAGAGCTTATATCTTTTGTTTTTATGGATAATCAAGCAGTTTATATAGAGTTTAATAATAATAAAATTTGCTTAGTAGGTTTAGCTGATAGATTTTCAAAGTTTTTTGGAGTAAAAAGAGATGAAAAAAAGATTGCTAGTTTACTAAAAAATAATGAAGCTACGATTTTTATTTCTCATCAACCAAAAGATTATACTTTTGCAGTTGATTCTAAAAGCGATATTTTTTTATGTGGGCACACTCATGGTGGGCAGATTTTTCCTTTTCATTATCTAGTAAAATTAGTACAACCTTTTTTAGCAGGACTTTTTTATAAAAATAAAACAGCAATATATGTAAATAGAGGACTAGGTACTTGGGGAATTGATTTTAGATATAAAGCTAATAGTGAGATTAGTATAGTAAAATTAATTTCAAAAGATGTAAAATAGAAATAGAATTAATAAAGGTATTTATGAAAATTTTAATTATAGAAGATGATGAAAAGATTATTAACTTTTTAAGAAAAGGGTTAGAAGAAGAGTCTTATACTGTTGATTCTTCATTAAATGGTGAAGAAGGTATTTATTTAGCAAGTGTTAATATTTATGATTTAATTTTACTTGATATTATGATTCCTTTAAAAGATGGTATAGAAGTTTGTAAAACATTAAGAAATTCAAATATACAAACACCTATTATAATGCTTACAGCAAAAGATTCTATTGAAGATAAAATAAAAGGCTTGGATATTGGTGCAAATGATTATCTTGCCAAACCTTTTTCTTTTTCAGAATTATTAGCAAGAATTAGAGTTCAATTAAGACCGAAGAATTCATTTGATACAACTCTAAGAATTGCAGATTTAGAACTTAATTTATTAACAAAAACAGCAAAACGAGCCAATAATAATATAACTCTTACTGCAAAAGAATTTTCTATATTAGAATTCTTAATAAAAAATAAGAACCAAGTCTTATCTGAAACAATTATTTTAGATTCATTAAGTAATCTTGATGAAATAAATATGAGTAATGTCGTAAATGTATATATTTATAGATTAAGAAACAAAATTGATAAACCATACACAAAAAAATTGATTAAAACTGTTAGAGGTATGGGCTTTAAGATTAATGATGAATAAATTATCAATTAAAAAAAAGTTATTGATTTATGTATTCTTTATACAAGTATTTATACTTATAATCTTTTCTATTTCACTACATAAAGCTTTAGAAATATCTACAATTGATAAGTTAGAAAGTACTTTAAAAGTTATAACTCTCGATATTGTCGATGATATTCTTGAAAAAGATAATTTTGAAGATTTGAATTTTGATGAAGAAAAAGAATACAAATTTGAGCCTTTGTATATCAGGTTTATAAAACTAGATAAAAAGATAAATATTATAAAAAATATTTCTTTTCCAGAAGAAATAAAAAGTGATATATCAAAACTTAATTTATATAATAAAGATATCATTATCTTTGATGAACAAGATCCTTATTTAATTAGTAGACTAAAATTTATTATTAATAATGAATCTTATGTTTTAGAAGTTGCAACAAATGATATAAACTTAAATAATACCTTAGAAAATTTCCTCTATATACTTGTATTTATTATTCCTATTATTCTTATCTTTGCAACAATTGGTGGATACTTTATAATTTATAAATCTTTTTATCCAATAGAACAAATTGTCCAAAATTTGAAAGAAATTAATTCAAAAAATTTATCAAAAAGATTAGAAAGACTTGAAAACAATGATGAAATAGATAATCTTAGCAAAGAGATTAATAATTTGCTTAATAGATTAGAAATATCTTTTGAAAAAGTTACACAATTTACAAGCGATGCTTCTCATGAATTAAAAACGCCACTTACAATAATAAGAGGTGAACTTGAAATTGCATTAAGAAAAGATCGCTCAACAAATGAATACAAAGATACTTTAAATACCTCTTTAGAAGAAGTATTACTTATTCAGCAAACAATAGAAGATTTACTTTTTCTTGCTAAAACAAAAGATAAATTAGAATATATTGAAAATGAAATTTATCTTGATGAAATAACATTACAAGCAGGAAAAGAATTAGAAAAATTTGCTAAATTAAAAAAAGTAGATATAAAATATGATATTTTAGAGCCTTTCCAAATCAATGGACATTCACAACTTTTAAAAATTGCGTTAAAGAACATAATTAAAAATGCAATAATCTTTAGTTATGAAAATAGTTCAATTTATATAAAAAATTATCGAAATAATGACTATTATATTATTAGTGTAAAAGATAATGGTATAGGTATTGCAAAAGATGAGCAGAAAAAAATATTTGAAAAGTTTTATAGAACAGATAAAAGTAGAAGTAAAGATTCAGGTGGAACAGGATTAGGAATGTCTATTTCTAAGAAAATTATGCAAATTCATAATTCTATAATTATATTAGAAAGTATAGAAAATTCTGGAACTACAGTATTCTTAAAATTTCCAATTTAATAAGATATATCTATAAAAAAAGATGTAAATTACTTACATTTTTTTTACATGTAACCTTAATGTATTTATTAATTCTTCATTTATATGCTCTAAATTTATCTCACTTTTATAACACTCATATTCATTTAAAATAAAAGAGTAGTTTTTAAGATTTGTTTTTAGTTTTTTGTCATCTATTAAAAGATTGATTTTTGAAGTTAATTCATTTACTAGCTTTTGTTTTTCCTTTAAATTTTCACAATTGATTTCTGTTATATTATGTGAAAGTTCTGAAAAAAGATTTAATGTTTTTTCTCTTAACCATTTATTTTTATCATGCTTTTGTGTAAATCTTGATGATATTAAAGAGTCAAATAGTTTTGTACTAACTGAACCTAGTATCGCATTTCCTGCTACTGTATTAACTAAAGCTAGAGCTGACATGTTTTTCCTTATTGATATTAATTATCAAATATTACGCAATAAAAACTTAACCCTTTATTAAAATGATACTAACTATCATTAATATTATGTTAAGTGCATAAACTGTATTATTCTGACAATAATTATTAGAGGCAATAATATGAAAAATGAAAATAGCATTGAAAACTCAATGTTTTATAGAAACAATAAGAAAATACAAAATAATTTGTGGAAAGTTTATACATTAGGATTGATAGTTAGTATAGCAGTAGTTGTTATAAAAGGTATTAACTAATGGAGAATAAGTATGAAATTGATTTTGATGATTTTTTAAAGAATTTTAAAAAACAAATATCAAATAAAGGGTATAAAAACTCTATTCAAAAAGATTATATTCTAAAAATTCTTTTTTTTATGGATGAGCATTTAACAGCAGAGCAAATTAATGCAAAAGTAAAAATGGAATATAACGTAGATATAGGAATAGCTACAGTTTATAGAACAATGAAATTTTTTGAAGAACTTAATCTTGTTGAGTTATTAGATATTGGCGATGGTGTTAAAAGATATGAACTAAGTATAGCTTTACATCATGATCATCTTGTTTGTACTTCTTGTGGGAAAATTGTTGAGTTTACTGATGATTTTATAGAAGAACAACAAATAAAAGTAGCTAAAAAACATAATTTCAATTTAAAAGACCATATTATGACAATATATGGTTTATGCGAAGATTGTCAATAAAAACATAATGATAATGAGTCTGATTTTATAAAAAGATTTATTTAAGACCTTAGAGATAAAATTTCAAAATAAAGGAAAACTTTGATTAATTCAGAAGATATAATAAAAATAGCAAAATATTTTACAATTATTGCTCATACACCAGGAAGATTAAGAGTTAGAGTAAACCCAAAAATAAAAGAAGAGGGTGGAAATTTAACATTAAAAGATATTGAAGATATACCAAATAAAATTGATGGAATAAAAACTATAAAAATTAATAAGATTATTGCTTCAATTACAATTACCTATAATCCTTCAATATTTAGCCCAAAACTTTGGGAAGATTTAATAAAAAATGAAAACATTGATGAGTTGACTTTATTAATTAATAAATTAGCAAAGGAGGTTGTATAGTTGGAAGAAAATATCAATGAACAAATACTCTTATCTCAAAGAGTAGATGTCAATGCCCAAGAAGAAATTACTTCACAAGTTCTTAGAATTGCTGTATATGATGAATTTAAAGCGTATGAAACATATACAAAAATAATGGAAAAATTTGGATTTGTTCAACCATTTATAAACATTAGAGAAGCTGAGTCTAGACATTATTCTGTACTTATTCCACTTTTAGAAAAATATGGGGTTGAAGTTCCAATCAATGATTGGGCGGAAAAGATTGAAGTACCTAATACATATATAGAATGTTGTGAATTAGGTGTTGCATCAGAAATAAAAAATATTGCAATGTATGATAATTTAATATCACATACAGTTGAACTTGATATTAAAGATGTTTTATTTAGATTGCAAGCGGCTTCTTATAATAATCATTTACCAGCATTTAGAAACTGCGTAATTAATCATTATACTGCTGCAAATAACGAAGAATTTAATCAAGAAGATTTAATGCAAAAATTAGGAGAATATCAAGGTTTATTTGATGATGTGATGAATGGAAATATTGATCAAAGCAAATTAACAGAAATTCTTTCTAAATTAAATATTTCAATGATTAGTGGTGTAGGCTTTGGAGGTGCGGCAGTTGCACTTTTAAATACTTATATGAATAATAAAAACAATAAGGAATAAATTATGGCATTACCATTTATATTAGGAATAGCAGTAGGTGCAGGAGCAATTGTAGCTTTAAATAAGTCTGATAAAATCAAAAAAGTAGCAGGAAATTTATTCAATAAATCAAAAGATGTAGCAAATTCTTCTTACGAAAAAGGTAAAGAAACTGTAAGCGAAGTAAAACAAACAATTGACGCTACAGCTCAATGTATAAAAGAAAAAAAAGAACAAGCAATTTTAGATAAAAAAGAAAATGAAGAAAAAACTGAAACAGTAGAAAAAATTGAAGATGTTGAAGAGACGATAGAAGAAAAGATAGAAAAAAAGACTGAGGAAAAATAATGACAGACCCATTGTTAAATCTAGGAGAACCTAGAAATGTACTAGGACATATTGTAAGTGGAGCAATAGCTTCGGCGGTTGTTTCAGGTACGATTAACTATAAAAAATTAAAAGAAAATAAAATATCTCAACAAGATGCTGTAAAAGATACAGTAAAAAGAACTTCTCAAGGAGCAATAGCAACAGGTACTGCTATTGCTACTACAAATTATCTAGGGCAAAAAGGTGGGTTTTTAAAAGCTTTAACAGCCCTTTCAATAGGTATGAGTGGTATTTATGCTGTTGAATTAATAGATGATAAATTAGGAGCTAATTATACTCCAATTGAAAATAATGAAAATAACGCTACAGATTTAATAAGTGAAGGTGAATAATGCAAAATAATAATTATGATACAAATATTGAAAATACAAGAGTTTCAAATGTTCAAAATATGAATAGTAATCAAAATCCATATATAAACCAAACTGTAAATAATCCTTTAGATTCTCAAATGAATCCAATAAGTCAAATGGCTCAAATGAATCAAACAAATCCAGTAACTCCTATAAAAAGTGGATTTAACAATGGTGATTTTATTAAAGGAGCTTTAATTGGAGCTGCTGTTACATATCTTTTAACAAATAAAAATGCTCAACAAGGTATTATGAAAGCTGCTTCAAAAGGAAGCGAATTTTTCCAAGCAGGTATGGAAGAATTAAAAGAAAGATATGAAGATGCACGTGCTCAAATGGAAGCAAATCAACAATAGTGACTCTAAATGAATAATGAATTTAAAAAAGTACATAGTACAAAAAATAGAGCAAGATACAAATTTTCTTTATTAAAAGAGAAATATTTAGATGAAAATATTCTAAAAAATAATTTAGAAAAAATACAAGGTGTTATTGCTGTAAGAATAAATAAAAAAGCAAATAGTATTATTTTTGATTTTGATGAAAATAATGTTTGTGAAAATATAGAAAAAGAATTAGCAAGTTTAAATACTGATAACTTGTTAAATTCTTGTACAAGTGAAGAATCTTGTACATTTTGTATAAGTAATGAAGAGCCAAGTATCAAAGGAATGGCTAGAGCTAGTGCCGCTTTAGTTTCAGAAAGACTTATACAAAATGATATGCTAAAAGCTGGTATTACAACCGCTGCTGCTGTTCCTATGCTAATTGATGGTACAAAAGAACTTTTTACAGAAGGATTAACTTCAAAAGTTTTAGAAAGTGCTGCTGTTGGTATTTCTATTTATAGAAAAGATTATATAGCTGCAAACTCTACAAATGTTATGCTTGAACTTGGTGAATATATTGAAGAAACTACAGTTCATAAAAGTGATGATTTATTAAAAGAACTTTCAAAACCAAATGTTGAAGAAGCATGGGTTGAAAGAGAAGTTGATGGAAAAACAAGCGAAGTATTAATAAAAAGTGTAGATATACAAATCGGTGATATTGTTATTGTAGGTATTGGAAATACAGTGCCTATTGATGGACATATTATAGATGGAAGTGCAAGTGTAAATGAAGTTTCTATGACAGGTGAAGCTGAACCTGTTATAAAACAAAGAGGTGATAGAGTTATTTCTGGAACTATTATAGAAGATGGAAGATTACGAGTTTGGGCTGAGTATGTAGGTACTAATACAGCTACACAAAGAATTAAACATTATATTGAAAGTTCATTAAATGAAAAATCATCTGTACAACTAAAAGCAACAAAATTAGCTGATAGCCTAGTTCCTGTAACATTGGGATTAGCTGCAACTTCTTATGTATTTACAAAAGATTTTGAAAGAACAGCTTCTATTTTACAAGCTGATTATTCTTGTGCTTTAAAACTTGCAACACCAGTTGCTTTTAAATCTACTATTTCAAAAGCAGGTCATAATGGTATTATGATAAAAGGTGCAAAATCAATTGAAGCTTTATATAATGCTGATACTTTTGTTTTTGATAAAACAGGAACATTAACAGCAGGTCAATTAGAAGTAATTTCAGTTGAATCTTATGATGATAATTGGGATAAAGAAAAAATCTTAAATCTTACAGCTTCAACAGAAGAACACTATTTTCATCCAGTAGCAGAAGCAGTTGTAAAAGCTGCAAAAGAGAATGGTTTTGTTCATATGCACCATGAAGAAGTAGAATTTATCGTAGCTCATGGCGTTAAAACAGAAGTTGATAAAAAACAAGTAGTTATTGGAAGTAGACACTTTTTAGAAGATGACGAAAAAATAGATTTTTCACAACACAAAGATAAAATTGAAAAATCATTAAGTCAAGGTCATACACTATTATATGTAGGTTTTGATGGTAAGCTTTTAGGAACAATTACACTTGCTGATAATTTAAGAGAAAATTCAAAAGAAGCAATATCTAAGCTTAGAGAACTTGGTGTAAAAAATATTGTTATGCTAACAGGCGATACTAAGAAAAAAGCTGAAATGATTGCAAAAGAATTAGGAATTGATGAAGTAAGATCAGAACTTTTACCAACAGATAAAGCAACAATAATAAAAGAGCTTATAACCGAGGGTAAAAATGTAGCCTTTGTAGGTGATGGAATAAATGATGCACCAGCATTGATTTCTGCTCATGTAGGAATTTCAATGAGTCGTGGGGCTGATATAGCAAAAGCTACTGCTGATGTTTCTTTATTAAAAGATGATATTTATGCAGTTGTTGAAGCAAAAGAATTAGCAAATAAAACAATGAAATTAATAGGTAATAACTTTAATGCAACAGTAGGTATAAACTCTGCAATATTAGCAGGAGCTACATTTGGATTGTTTTCACCAATCGTAACAGCTGTTTTACATAATGGTACAACTATTGGATTATTATTAAACTCAATAAAAGGAGTAAAATAAATATGAAATTTGATAAAGAATTACAAAGAGAAACTGCCAAAATTGGAATGACAGCGACTCTTGGTGTTACAGTTGTAACATCGTTATTTATGAAAAATAAAGCTGCAAAAAAAGCTCATATCATTGGTGGTGTGGCTTTTTGTGGTTTTACTTTATGGCATACTTTATTATATGATTCAAAAAAGAAGAAAGTAAATAAAGTATTAGAAGAGAAAAGAGAAATAGAAAATAAAGATATAATCCCAGAAATTTGATAAATGATAATTAATATCAGAATCGTATAAGTTTCTTTTTGATAAAATTATTGATAATTATTATTAAAAAGGAATTTCATGGGATTTTTATTACCACTAGCTACAATATTAACAGCCGCAATAACTGCAAAAACAATTACTAAAACATCTAAAAAAATGATAAAAAGAAGAAATAGAACAGACAAACTTTAATCTATTATAAGCCTTATGAAGAAAACTTAATGGTGTTTCTTCATAACCTATATTAAATCTCAAAAACACATTAATAAATTTAAAAATTCTTTTAAAAATACTAATCAATTAAGATAATTATTATCAATATTAATATATAATCAGATTATGTTTAATAAAATCTCATTAGTCACATCATTAGTAATTGTATCAATTGTTCATCTTTCTGCTTTTGCTTTATATAAACCTGAGCCTAAAAAAGAAGTGGCATTAGAAAAGCCTCAAGCTAACAGTATTTCTCTACGAAAAGTTACTTTAAAGAAAAAAGAAATCCAAAAGAAACCTGTAGTAGAAGAGGTTAAGAAAGTACAAGTAAAGAAAGAAGTTAAAAAGATTGTAAAAAAAGCTAAAAGAAAAGTTGCAAAAAAAGTTAAGAAAAAAGTTGTAAAAAAGAAACCTATAAAAAAACCAGTTGAAAAACCAATTAAAAAAGAGGTAAAAAAACCTGCACCTCAAGTTGTCCCTCAAACTGTAGCAAAGGTTCCTAAAATTACTAAAAAAGTTGTTGTTTCTCCTGCTACAAAAGAGCTAATAAAAAATGCATATTTGTTAAAAGTTAAGAGAAAAATAGAACAAAATAAGGTTTATCCAAAAAGTGCGAAAAGATTAAGACAGGAAGGGAAAGTTCGTGTTTCATTTCTTATTACAAAAAATGGAAATATAAGAAACATAAAAATTGTAGGAAAATCTTCTTATAAAAGACTAAATAATGCTTCTTTAGAATTACTTAAAAAAATTGCAAGATTTGAAGCAATTCCAAAAGAATTAGAAAAAAATAGTTGGACAATTGAAGTTCCAATAAATTATTCAATAATTAATTAAAAATAGGAGAGTTAATGGTAGAGTTAATAGATTATATCAATCGAGGTGGTGTGATTGTATATATTTTAATTGGGTTAAATATAATTGGATTTACAATTATGTTTTGGAAGTTAATTATTATAACAATTGCAAAATTTAACAAAGATAGAGTTGTTAAAAGAATCATAGAGTCAATGGAAAAAAGTAATGATAAGTATGAAGTAAAAACCCTTGATAATGCCTTGGATAAATATGTAAAAGGTTTAGAAAGTGGTTTAAATACTGTTAAAATTATTGCTTCTATTGCTCCTTTACTTGGTTTATTAGGAACAGTTGTTGGTGTTTTAAATTCATTTGATTCTATTTCAAAATCTGGTTTAGGAGATCCAAGCGTTTTCTCAACTGGTATTTCAATAGCACTTATTACAACAGTTGCTGGTTTAATTGTTGCAATTCCTCATTATGTTGGATATAACTATTTAGTAGGGTTTATTGACAAATTAGAACATAAAATTGAAGAGAAAGTTATAACTAAGATATGAGAAGAAAACCAAGAGAAACAATTACACCAGATATTACGCCGTTAATTGATGTTGTTTTTATCTTACTTATATTTTTTATAGTTTCATCAGTTTTTAAAAAAGAAGAACTAGCATTGGTTTTAAACTTACCATCTTCAAAAGCACAAGAACTAGAAGTAGAACCAAAAGAAATTTCTTTAGAAATAAGTAAAGATAAACTAGCAATTTATGGAAAAGAAGTTAGTATTGAAGAACTAGATTTAAAACTAGCAGAAATAAAAGATAAAAAGAAAAATATTATTGTAAGAATAGATAAAGATGTAATCTATGAAAAAATAGTAAAAGTTTTAGATAACTTACAAAAATATGAATTAAATAACCTTTCATTAGTAACAAAAAAAGATTAAGATAACTCTGGAAGTGTTCGATAAACTGTGTAAACCCAGCTTACTTTGTGTATTTTCCCATAATTTAATTGAAAATATGCAAAGTTAGCTGAATTTATAAGGAATTGAAGACTTTTATTTTAATTGTAAATTTAGCTCCAGTGTTTCTTGCATTCTTATATATATAATCTTCATTGGAAACTAAAAGATTACCTTTTAAATGATTTTCTATAATTTCTTTGCTCATATATAATCCAATACCTGTTCCTTGTGCTTTATGTTTTGTCGTAAAATAAGGTTCAAATATTCTATTTATAATATTTTTTTGAATACCACCTGCATTATCTAGAATTTCAATATATGAAATATTGTCTTTTATATATGTAGTAATAAATATTAATCTTTTACCATCTTCTTTTTTTACTAATTCATCTCTTGCATTATTAAGTATATTTATTAAAACTTGTATTAACTCATTTTCTATTGATAATAAGTTAAAATCTTCTATGTTTTTAATTATTTCTATTTCTTTTGATACAAATTGTGCATTTATTAAGTTTAATGTTTTATTTAAAGTATTAGAGATAGTAAATTCAGTAACTTTATTATTGCTAGGATCAAAAAAACCTCTAAAATCTTCAATTGTAGTAGAAAGATGTTGGGCTGAATTATTAATAGCAGTTAATGAAAAAATTAGTTCATTATCAGATAAACAATTCATTTGTTTTTGTAGTTTTATACCTGTAGCAGCAGTTGAAATTACGGATAAAGGCTGTCTCCATTGATGAGCAATATTCCCTATCATTTCTCCCATTGCTGCCATCTTACTTTGTTGATATAAGATTCCATCTTTTTCTTGCTTTTCTATTTCTTGCTTTTTATTTTCTGTAATATCTTGTATAGTCCCTACAATAAATAATTTGTTTATATCGAGTCTTCCTCTACACTCAATCCATCTAATTTCATTATTTGCTCTTTTTATTCTATAAACACATTTATGTTCTTTTCCTGTATCAATACATTTATTTAATGAATCTTCAAAACAAATTTTATCTTCTTCTAACATTATACCTTTCAAAAATTCAGGTCCAAATTTATCTTTATCTTTTTTATCAATACCAAATATACGAATGATTTCATTTGACCAATAAGCTTTCCTTGTTTTTATATTTAATTTCCAATCTCCAAGATGAGCAACTTCTTGGGCTCTTATTAAAGTCTCTTTTTGTTGCTGATTTTTTAGTATCTGTATTTCTAAACTTTCTTTGTATTCTAGAAATTTCTTTTTTAGCAAGTTTGATAGAAATATTGATATTATTAAAAATAAAGCAGTCATAATAATAGTAGTTATTAAAGTAATAAAAATTTGTTCATCATAATATTTTTCTATTTCTTTTTGTTTTTCTTTAATTTCTAAATCTAAATTATTCAAATCAAAACCGGTTCCTATTACCCAATCATATAACTCAACTTTTTTTAAGTAAGATATTTTTTGTGAATAATTTTGTTTATCATTTCTTAAAGCATATTCTATATATAAATTTTCTTTCTTAGAATTAGTAAAGTCATTATATACTTTACTAAATAAAGTTTCATTTTCCATATCCGTAACATTAGTAAACGCAGTTCTCGTTAGTAAAAAATCACCTTCTTTATTAATTACAAAAATATATTCTGCATTTTTATATTGATTTTCTTTTATATGTTTTAATATCTCATATTTTACTTCTTGTTGGAAATCATCAACATATTCTCCCACGGCAATAAACCAATTATAAGGTTCAAATTTTTTTATAAATCCAATTTTTTTATATTCAATTTTTGTTCCATTAGGTTTAGGATACATCCACGTTTGATATCCTTCACCTTTTTTGCTATTTGCTATTTTAATGGATTCTTGTATACTAAAATTACCATTTCTATCTTGGGTATAAAAACTATTTTCCCCTTCTAGTTCAGGATTTATTGGATGAAAAATACCAATTCCTTTTAAATCATGAATAAAATAGTATCCACTTTCATTCTTAAATTTCATATTTTCTAAGGCTGTTTTTATTATTAAAGTTATTTCTTCTTTTGTTCTTGTTTTTTTAAATTTATTATATATTGAAGACATCATACTGTGGGCATTATAGACTTGTTGTTTTATTTCTTCTTTTAGAAAATCGTTAGAAAGACGATTTTTATTATTAATATATTCAAAAATGATATTTATATTATTTTCGATAATATCTTTATTAGAATGTATATATTCTTTTTTAATTCTTTCTTTTTCTTTCTTTAAATTATTTGTATAGTTAAAAGAGATGTTAAGTGTAGTTAAAATTGATGCTATGATAATAAATATTAATGGAACATACTTTATTATTCTTAATATAACATCAACATTTGAAATTTTTTGCAAAATATACCTTCTTTTAAAATAGATTTTTAATATCATAATTATTACTTTTAATTGTTAGGAAGTGGTTAGGAAAAATTAAATAGGTTAATAAAATGAACAAAGTATGTCATGAAATGAAAGTAGGGGGAAGTACCAAATTATTTTTATAAAGCAGTTTTATAGACAGAATGAATATGGAGCTATGAGTACTTCTGCTTTACTTATAAATTATAATTTAAATTATTTATCAGAATAAAAATCATGCAAGATTTTTTTTCCTTTTTTTATTTGGCATGAAATAATTCTGAGTTCTTCATCTAAGTCATCTAATTCTTTTTTTGTTCTTAGTTTTTTTTCATTTTTAAGAGAATTTGTGATACTTTTTTTTCTAGTATTGAGCTTTTTTAAAAGGTCTTTAAGAGATTTTTTCTTACCTTCAATCCCATAATTATCTAATCCAAGTGTATCTTTTACTTTTTTTATAAATTTATTAATACCCATTACTTATCCTTTTTACTTAAAATTGAGTCAATATCATCATCATTTATTTTCATTTCTACATTTAAGATTGAAGAATTATCTATAAATATAATTTCAGCCATATCTGTAAGATTTTTACTTATATTATAGGCATAATTACTATCATTCATAAGTGAAGTTGCCATTTTATTAGTAATTACTCCCTGTCTAATAAGATTATCGAGTGTGCCATTTGCAAGAATATCATATTTTTCTGTATGCACCTTTGATTTTGAAAGTAAAAGTAAAATAACATCTTCTTCTTTAGAATTTGCAATATTATTAAGGTTTCTTAGTAATTCTGCTAAATCTTGTCTAATACGATTATATTCTTTTTTAATATGTACATTTTGATGATTTGAGTATTTAAAAAGATTCTTTTGTAAATGTTTTGTATCTTTTATTGCTTCGACTAAATCTCTATTTGCAAGTTTGAGTTTATATAGTCTTTCTATGTCTTTTGGACTCATGTCTGATTGTGCATTAGCAGAAAAATCTAGTATTTCACCGTAAATACCTTTTATTTTATTTTTATAAAACATATCAATGTCTATTGCACTTATATTATATAAATCTATTATAGCTTTTTCCAAAGGCATAGATGATAGAATACTACTTGTTTTTAAATTTAAACCATGAGTAATAATCTCAAAAGCATTTTGATAAAGATGTTTTGTTTCTCTAATAATTGCAATCATTGATGTTGAGGGAAGTTCTAGTGCTGAATTATTTAAATATTTAGCATTATCTAAACTTGCATCAGGTTTTTTTATAGCTGATTTTAATGTTCTATTTAAGAAGGAAACTAACTTATCTACAAAGGGTATAAATAATAAAACACCCATAATTTTGAATATACTATCAAAAACTGCTAATTTTAATGTATAATTATCTTCTGCTATACCAATAAAATTACTAATTATATCAACAGTATACATCATTTGTTGAATAATAATTACTGCAATAAAAGCAGTAATCATATTAAAAATGAAATGAGCTCCAGCTAATCGTTTCCCTTCTATATTTGAACTAAGTGAACCTAAAACTGCAGTAACAGTAGTACCAATATTTGCTCCAATAGTAAGAGCTAAAGCATTTTCATAGTTAATCTGCCCAACAGAGAGTGCTGCTAAAATAAGAACAATAGTTGCATGAGATGACTGCATAACAATAGTTGCTAATATCCCAATACCTAGAAATATTAGTAAACCTTTAAACCCAGAAACTGCAAAATTTGATATATCAACAGCTTCTTTAAATGCTTCAAATCCTTCTTTCATATAATGAATTCCAAGGAATAAAAAACCAAGTCCTGCAAATATATATCCAATACCTTTTAGAGATTTTGACTTTTGAAATATAAGTATTACTCCAAATACAAGTAATGGCATAGCATAAGCAGAAATTTTTACCTTTAATCCAAATCCAGCCATTAACCATGCTCCAGTTGTTGTACCAATATTAGCTCCTAGGATAATTCCAACACCTTGAGTTAATCCAATTAGTCCTGCTCCTAAAAAAGAAATAGTTAGAACTGAAACTAATGAACTTGATTGCATTATTGCAGTTGTTATAAAACCAAAGCCAATACTTTTGTAAAGTTTATTTGTAGATTTTTGTAATATTTTCTCCAAAGTTCCACCTGAAAAAGCTTTAAATCCTTCTTCAAGAGCTAACATTCCAAATAAGAAAATAGAAACACCAGCAGCAATTACTTTAAAGTCAGGACTAATCCAGAAACCATAAGCAAGAATTGCTAGAATAGTAGGTAATAATATTTTTCTTAACATTAAATTACAATCCCCCTAATCATAAAAAATATTGCAGCTGATAGAATAGCTGCAGCAGGAACAGTGATGATCCATGCTGCAATTATTCTATTAATAGCATCTCTTTTCACATATTCTATGCGTTCGACACTTTTTACTTCTTTCTTTGATATTTTAATTTGTTCTTCTTTTTCATCGATAACTCTATATAAATCAACAATTCTTTGATAAGTTGTTTTTGTTTTTTTGTTTTTATTTCCCAATGCTTCTAGCTCACTATTATATGCTTTTAAAACTCTTTTTTCATCTTCGATATTTATTTGTGCATGTGCAATAATTTCTTCTTGTCCTGTTGCTGCAAAGTATTCCCTTAAAAAGCCTACCCCAAAAATTCCACCAACTGCAATATGTGTAGAAGATACAGGAAGTCCTAATTGAGAGGCTATAATAACAGTTATTGAAGCAGCCATAGCAACACAAAATGCCCTTATTTGATCTAGTTCTGTAATTTCACTACCCACAGTTTTAATTAATTTTGGTCCATAAAGAGTAAGACCTAATGCAATACCAATTGCTCCAACAGCCATAACCCATATTGGGATACCAGTTTTTTCTGAAATTCCACCATTAATAACTGCATCATTAATAGCTGCCAATGGTCCAATAGCATTTGCTACATCATTAGTACCATGAGCAAAACTTAATAATGCTGCTGCAAAGATTAAAGGTACTGTAAATAAGAGGTTGATAGAATCTCTTGTATTTTTAAGCTTATTGGCTTTATATAAAACAGTTTTTTTTACTATGAAATAAACAGTTATAGCAATAATAAATCCAAAAGTAGAAGCTGTTAGAAAAGAGGGTTCTTTTTCATTTGGTAAGAATATTAAAAAATTAATAATTATAGGCCATACTTTATTAAGACCTTTAAGAGTTAAATAAGTAATAAAAGCCCATGACATAATAGCTACAAAAATAGGTACCCACTTTATTGCTGCTGTTATTTTATCTTTTCTATAGACTATCAACTTTATAATTGCAAATAAAAATACTGCTGCAATAATACCACCAAGAATGGGTGAAATAACCCATGATATAGCAATTTCACCCATTTTATCCCATGAAACTATTGAAAATCCAGAAGCAGCGATACCTGCACCCATTACACCACCTACAATTGAGTGTGTAGTTGAAACAGGTGCTTTCATTATTGTAGCAAGATTTAGCCATAAAGCAGTAGCCAAAAGTGCAGCCATCATTGCCCATATAAATGGTTCAATATTATTTTCAAAGGAATCAATATTTATAATACCTTTTTTAATAGTCTCAACAACATCTCCTCCTGCTATAAAAGCTCCAGTTCCTTCAAAAATAGCAGCAATAATTATTGCTCCACTCATTGTAAGTGCTTTAGATCCAACAGCAGGTCCTACATTATTAGCAACATCATTTGCACCAATATTCATGGCCATATATGCACCAAAAAGTGCAGCAATTGCTAAAAAAACATTATTTGGAATGGATCCTGTACTTAAAAAACTATAAGTCAAAACTGCAACTAGAAAAAATAAGGCAAAGCCAAGTCTGATAAAATCAATACCACTACTCTTGATTGCTTCTTTTTGCATTTTTTTTACTGTCTGTATTTCCATAAAATATTTCCTTGACTGCAAATTTATCTATATTATTTTATTCACTTAGTTTAATATCTTACAAATAAGTTTTTGAAAAGTATCTTGTTCTTTTATATTTAATTTAGAAAAATATGTATCTTCAAGAGCGATTAAATCTTTTAAAGCATTTGTTGTTATTTGTTTTCCTAAATCAGTTATTTGAACTAATTTACTTCTTTTATCATTGGTATTTTCTATTCTACGTATGAAATTTAATGCTTCAAGTTTTTTTAAAAGTTTAGTCATTCCTCCTGAAGAAAATATCATAACTTCATACAATTTTGTAGGACTTAACATATAATCTTCACCACCCATATAATATAAAGATGCTAAGACATCTAATTCACTTTGGTTTATATTAAATTTCATTGATAATAGTTTTTCACCTTTCTCATATATTTCTTCATGGAGTATAAAAAAAGGCACAGATGAATACATAGATTTTTTAAAAACTTCAGGACTTAATTTTTTTACATGTTCAAGATTAGTTTTAAATTGTTTTATATTCATACTCAAATAGTAACATAAATTTTCTAAAAATATCTTTCTAGGTAAGATATAATTAAGTAAGAAAATAATAATATCTTTTTTATAAAGATATTATTTAAGTAGTAATTATATTATAAAATTTAAACTTTATTTACATTCTTAAAGTTATTTTATTATTAAATTATTTAGTGTAGAATAATTAATAAGATATTGAATGAAAAATATTAGTATAAAGATTAATAATATGTTTAAATATGTACTTCTTAATAGTTTTTTTATTTTATGGGGAAAGGTATTATATAGTTATTTTTTAGCTGTATTAATTAAATAGCTATATTTAATTGAGAAAATTCTAACAAGATTCTTAATAAAGAGTTTTGAAAAGAATTATAGTAAGTATTAGGAATAAAAGAATTTCTAAAAAAAAATAATAAAAGGATATAAAATGGCTAATTCAACAGATAGAATACCCAAAGATGACTCAAGTATGGTAAAAGCTATACAATCAAGGTTTCCAAGTGCCTATACAATTCTTTTTGGTCTGATTATTTTAATGGCTGCTCTAACATGGGTAATACCAGCAGGTCAGTTTGATCGGGTAAACAATGAAGCACTAGGGAAGAATGTTCCAGTCCCAGGTACATATCAAATAGTTGATTCTAATCCACAAGGTATTTTAGACGTAATAATGGCTCCGATTAAAGGTTTTTATGATCCTGATTCAGGAGCTGCTAATGCGATTGATGTAGCTCTCTTTGTATTAGTAATTGGTGGTTTTTTAGGTGTAGTTAATTTGACAGGTTCTATTAATACAGGTATTGCTCGGGCTATGTCTAATATGAAGGGTCATGAAATATGGATGATTCCTATAATGATGGCACTATTTGCTTTAGGTGGTACTACTTACGGTATGGCAGAAGAGACTCTTGCTTTTTATATACTTATTATTCCCATAATGATTGCAGCAGGATACGATGCAATAACGGGTGTAGCAATTATCCTACTTGGTGCTGGTATAGGTGTTTTAGGTTCTACTATTAATCCTTTTTCAACTACTATTGCATCTGATGCAGCAGGTATTGCATTTACTGAAGGTATGACTTTACGTTTAGTTATTCTTGGTCTTGGTTGGTTGATTTGTACTGCATATGTGATGTGGTATGCAAAAAGAGTTCGTGAAGATACTTCAAAATCTATAGTTGCAGCACAAGAAGAAAGTAATAAAGCCTTTTTTCTTAAACAAGTATCAGCTGATAATGTACATCTTACAACATCTCAACAAATTATCCTAGTGGTATTTGCAGCTACATTTGCAATAATGATATGGGGGGTTTCTTCTCAAGGCTGGTGGATGGGAAAAATGGCGGCATTATTTATTGGTTCAGCACTTGTTATTGGTGTTATAGGAAGAGTTGGAGAGAAAAAATTTACAGATGCATTTGTAAATGGTTCTAGGGATCTTTTAGGTGTTGCTTTAATTATTGGTATAGCTCGAGGTATTGTTGTAATAATGGATGATGGACATATCACAGATACAATTCTAAACTTCTCAGCAGAAGCAATTAAAGGATACTCAACAGTAGTGTTTATCAATGTTATGTATTGGATTGAAGTTTTACTTTCATTTTTTGTTCCTTCAACTTCAGGTCTTGCAGTATTAAGTATGCCAATTATGGCTCCATTAGGTGATTTTTCAGGTGTAGAACGTGATTTAGTTGTAACAGCTTTCCAATCAGCTTGTGGTATAGTTAATCTAATTACACCTACTTCAGCAGTAGTTGTTGGTGGTCTTGCAATAGGAAGAGTTTCTTATGAAAAATGGTTAATTTTCGTATGGCCACTATTATTGATCTTATCAATTCTAATTATGGTGTTATTGAGTATTGGTGTATTAATTTAAATATCATATAAAATAATTTATAAATTTAATAATGGAGGTAAATAATAGCATGTCTAATAATTTAATAGGAACACTAGGTGTTCATTCTGAAGTAGGAAAACTACATAAAGTATTAGTTTGTCGTCCTGGTTTAGCACATACTCGTGTAACACCAATGAATTGTGATGAACTTTTATTTGATGATGTTTTTTGGGTAGAACAAGCTAAAAAAGATCATGATGACTTTTGTCAACGAATGCGTGAACGTGGTATTGAGGTACTAGATGTACATGAATTACTAGCAGAAGTTTTAATGATTGAACAAAATCGTAAATGGGTATTGGATCGTCGTATTACAGAAAACCATGTAGGTGTAGGTATGTTAAATGAATTGCGTTCTTGGCTAAATGAAATGAAAGCTTCTGATCTTGCTGAATTTCTTATTGGTGGGATAGCTGTACATGATTTACCTTTTAAACCAAATGGTATGTTTGGTAGTTATCTTGGTTCTGATGGTTTTGTTATCCCTCCTGTACCAAATACTATTTTTACTCGTGATAACAGTTGCTGGATTTATAATGGATTAACTCTTAATCCAATGCATTGGCCAGCACGTCGACAAGAAACTTTATTAATGACTGCAATTTATCGTTTTCATCCTTTGTTCACAGCACAAGCTCCAAATATATGGTGGGGTGATCCTGATATTGATCATGGTCCAGCTACTTTAGAAGGTGGTGATGTTATGCCAATTGGTAATGGTACAGTATTAATTGGAATGGGTGAACGTTCAACACCACAAGCTGTAGGTCAAGTAGCAAAATCATTATTTGCATCAGGTGCTGCACAACGAGTTGTTGCTTGCCAAATGCCAAAAGAACGTTCTGCAATGCATTTAGATACAGTATTTAGTTTATGTGATCGTGATATTGCAACTAGTTATACTGAAGTTGCTTCAATTATAAAATGTTATTCTTTACGTCCAGGTGATAAAATAGGAACTTTAGATATTCGTGAAGAAAAGAAAGACTTATTTAAGATTACAGAAGAGTGTCTAAATATTAAAAAGCTTGATGTGATTTCAACAGGTGGTGATAGTTATGAACGTGAACGAGAGCAATGGGATGATGGTAATAATGTTTTTGCATTAGAACCTGGTGTAGTTATTGCTTATGAACGAAATACTTTTACTAATGATAAATTACGTCAAGCGGGTATAGAAGTAATTACTGTTCGTGGTTCTGAATTAGGACGTGCGCGTGGTGGTGCTCATTGTATGACATGTCCTATTCAACGTGATCCTGTTATTTAAAAACATAAAGATACAAAATATAATATTAACCTAGGTATGTTAAGGAGATAAAAATGTCATATAATTTACGAAATAGAAGTTTCTTAGCCATTAAAGATTTTAGTCCACAAGAAATTAAGTTTTTGTTGAAACTTTCAAAAGATTTAAAATCTGCAAAATATGCAGGTATAGAACAACAACGTTTAAAAAGAAAGAACATAGCACTGATTTTTGAAAAGAATTCTACTCGAACAAGAGTAGGGTTTGAAGTTGCTGCATATGATCAAGGAGCCAATGTGACTTTTCTAGGACCAACAGGTTCACATATTGGTCATAAAGAAACAATTAAAGATACTGCACGAGTTCTAGGTAGAATTTATGATGGCATTGAATATCGTGGTTTTGGTCAAGATATTGTAGAACAGATTGCCAAATATTCAGGAGTACCTGTTTTTAATGGTTTAACTAATGAGTATCATCCTACACAATTTTTAGCTGATGCATTAACAATGATTGAACATAGTGAAAAACCAATAGATCAAATTACTTATTGTTTCATTGGTGATGCAGAAAATAATATGGGGAATGCATTATTAATTGGTGGAGCTAAGTTAGGTATGGATGTACGTTTATGTGCACCAAAAGCTTGTTGGCCAAACTCTGAAATAATTGAATATGCACAATCTGTTGCTCTTGAAACTGGAGCAAAATTACAAATCACTGAAGAGATTAATGTTGCAGTAAAAGATTGTGATTTTATCTATACAGATGTTTGGGTATCAATGGGGGAAGATGAAGAGAAATGGCAGGAACGAATTAATTTATTAAAGCCATATCAAGTAAATACCCAACTTATGAAACAAACAGGGAATTTAAAAACTAAATTTATGCATTGTTTACCTTCTTTTCATAATACTGATACAACTATGGGCATACAGATAAAAGAGAAATTTGGACTTGATTGTATGGAAGTAACAGATGAAGTATTTGAATCAAAAGCATCTATTGTTTTTGACCAAGCAGAAAATCGTATGCATACTATTAAAGCTGTTTTAGTTGCAACAATGGGAGATTAGTTATGCTAATTGTAATTGCATTAGGTGGTAATGCTTTATTGAAGCGTGGAGAGCCATTAACTATAGAAAATCAGCGAGCTAACACAAAAATTGCAGCAAAGTCAATCGCTGAAGTCATTGCAGCTGGACATAAGGTTATTATTACCCATGGCAATGGGCCACAAGTTGGTTTATTAGCACTTCAAGGTGCTTCTTATAAACCTGAAGAAGCTTATCCTTTAGATGTTTTGGGTGCAGAAACTGAAGGTATGATAGGTTATTTAATTGAACAAGAATTAGAAAATGCTTTGCCTTCTGCTCATCAAGTTGCAATGCTACTTACTCAGGTTGAAGTTGATGCAAAAGATCCTGCTTTTGATAATCCTTCAAAACCAGTGGGACCAATTTATTCTAAAGAAGAAGCAGAACTTCTAGCAAATAAACATGCTTGGACAGTAGCAAGTGATGGCGAGAATTATCGACGTGTAGTTGCGTCACCTGAGCCTATTTCAATTCCTGATATACCTACTATTAAAATACTTCTTAAGCATGATATTATCGTAATTTGTGCTGGGGGAGGAGGTATTCCAATTGTTCGTCAAGAAAATGGCAAATCTATTGGTATTGAAGCTGTGATTGATAAAGATAAAGCTAGTGCATTATTAGCTAAAAAATTAGGTGCTGATATGTTATTAATGCTTACAGATGTTGATGCAGTTTATAAAGATTGGGGTACAACAAAGCAAAGATTTATAGGAAAAGTAACAGCAAAAGAAATTAGTCAGATGTCATTGGCAAATGGTTCTATGGGTCCTAAAGTAGATGCAGCTTGTGATTTTGTTAATTCACTTAAAGCAAAAGCGGGAATTGGTACTTTAAAAGATGCATTGGATATTATTGAAGGGAAAACGGGTACGATTATTTCTTAAATTATTTATATTAACTAGTGTTTAATACTAATTCTATAAAGTATTTATAGGATATATTAGACTTTAAAAATACAAAGAGATGAATTAAATGAGATTAAAAAGAATATTTAGAAAAGAGTTTTTTATAACGTTATTTGTAAAACAAAATAATTGGCATAAATATAGTGTTTTTAATCACACTCTAGCACTAGTAGTTCATACAATCAAACATAAACAATATAGAATGATACCAGCAGCATTTTTACATGATATAGGGAAACCAGTAATTGCATATCAAGATGAAAAAGATAAAATAACAGGAGAGTATTCTTTTCATAATCATGAAGAGTTATCATATCAGATAATAAAGAATTGGAAAATATCATCATATACAAAAAATCTTGTTAGGTATCATTATCTAATAAGAGGAATGAGTAAAGCAAAACAAAAAAATCAACTAGGTAAATATAAAAGAATGAAAAGATCATACGATAGCCTAGATAAAACCTTTACAAAAGAATTAAAACTTTTTATGAAGTTTGATGATTTAGCGAAAAAGTCTTTTTAAAAAGCAATCTAAAAAAGAAGCGGAATTTGATACAGAAACTTTATCGAATCGGTGTCCTAAAAAGTGTAGACAGATCAATATATTAATTCTTAAAACTCTCTGGATTTATGATAAAATTTAATCTTTGGTAGGTAAAATTGTTTATTACATAAAATAATTTTAAAATACCAAATATAAATGGAGAAGAATATGAATAAAAAAATACCACTATCTGTGTTAGATTTAGTTCCAATTGCAGAGGGTTTCTCAATAGCACAAGCAATAGATAATAGTACAAAACTAGCCCAAGCTGTTGAAGAATTTGGTTATAGTCGTTATTGGGTAGCTGAACATCACAATTTTAGTGGAATAGCAAGTGCTGCAACATCTGTAATATTAAGTTATATTGGAGCAAAAACTAAAAAAATTAGAATAGGTTCTGGTGGAATTATGCTCCCTAATCATGCACCATTAGTTATAGCAGAACAATTTGGGACTTTGGAATCTTTATATCCAAATAGAATAGATTTAGGTTTAGGAAGAGCCCCAGGTACGGATAGACAAACAATGCTAGCTTTAAGACGCGATATAAATAATGATGGTTCAGACTTTCCTTTGATGCTTGAAGAGTTACAATACTATTTATCCAATAAAGCTGTTAACAAAGGAATAAAAGCAGTACCAGGATATGGCTTAGATATACCAATTTGGTTACTTGGTTCTAGTACTTTTAGTGCACAATTGGCTGCACAAAAAGGATTACCTTTTGTTTTTGCCTCACACTTTGCACCTGATTCAATGGATGATGCCATAAAAATTTATCACGCTAACTTTAAACCATCTGAGCAATTAAAGAAACCTTATTTAATAGTTTGCATCAATATCGTATGTGCTCAAACAAATGAGGAAGCGCAATTTTTAGCTACAACAGAACTTCAAAAATTTCTTTATCTACAAAGAGGCGATAATAAACAATTACCAAAACCTACAAAAAATATGAGTAGTTTATGGGAAGAATGGGAAGAAAAAAGTATAAGACATAAAACAAGAGAGTCAATGTGGGGAACACCAGAAGTTGTTAAAGAAAGACTTGAAAAACTAATTGAGAGAACACAAGCAAATGAAGTTATGATAAATGCTATGATGCATAATCCAGAAGATAAAATAAAATCTTATGAACTAATTTCAAAAGTTTGGTTTGATTGATAAAATTCCGGAATCTCCGAAATTTACTATTGAATATAAATTGATTTAATACCCAAAGGATTAAACTGATATGAGACCAAGAGAAATCATTGCCTTATATTGAAAAGATATTAAAGAAGATTAAGATATAAGACTGAAGAAAATAGCTAAAATAGGAGCGAATATTTTAAATGAGAAATAGAAGTATTTAAAAAAAGGAAGTTTATAGTGAAAATAAGAGTTTATTATGAAGATACAGATGTTGGTGGTATAGTATATTATGCAAATTATTTAAAATTTTGCGAAAGAGTTAGGTCCGAATTATTCTTTCAAAAAGGAATGAGTCCTCATAATGGTGATGAATTTTTTGTTGTTAAACATGTTGAGGCTAAGTATATAAAACCAGCTATATTTGGTGATGATTTAGATGTTACTTGTAAGCTTATAGATAGAAAATTTGCTTCAATTACAATGTATCAAGAAGTATTACGAGATAATGAAGTTTTATTTACAGGAAAATTTAAATTAGCCTTTTTAAAAAACTTTAAACCAAGCAGAATACCCGAGGATTTAATTAATGTTTTTCTTTAAAACTATGCTAGTTGTAATATGTGTATTTTTTAATTTACATGCAAAAGACAATAAAACAAGTTTACTTCCAAATATAAATGAAGTATACTTTTTACCAAAAGAAGCAGATATAGCAAAGGATAATATTTTAAGATTAATCAAAAAATCAAAGAATAATATATCAATAGCAATGTATAATTTTTCATATAAGAAGTTTGCAAAAGAATTGATTTCTTCATCAAAAGATGGGGTAGAAGTGACCATTATTTTAGATAAGTCAAAGATTACTAAAAATGATAAAATATATAAATATCTTAAAAGTAATGGAATTAATATAAAAATAGCAGATAAAAAAATGCATATGAAAATTGCGATATTTGATGAGAAAATAGCTGTTTTAGGTAGTATAAATTGGACGAAAGAATCTTTTAAAGATAATTATGAAGTTGTATTATTTACAAAAGATAAAAAGACGATAAACAAGATGTTGAATTATTTAAATAGATTTTGAAAAATAATTGTGATATATATTTTACTAATATACAAGTATAAAGATTGTAAAATGTAATTTAATTTATAGATTAAGAAGGATTATTTAGTGTTAGAAATATTTGTTATTGCATATTGTGTATATTTTTTATTTAATATATATACTTCATTCATGCAAGTGGCTTTTGTTCAGAAAGCAAAAAGATTAGAGCCTATTATTTTGGATGAATCAAGATATATAGTTGCTGCAAATTATACAATAGAAAAAGAAAAAACTTCAATTTTATCTACGTTTTATGATTTCTTAATATTTATGATGTGGATAAGCTTTGGTTTATCTACATTAGATTCTATTATAACTACTGAATCTTTTTGGTTAAAAGCAGTTTTATTCGTAAATGCATTTATAATAATAAATTGGATTTTAACTCTTCCTTTTGATTTATATTCAACATTTAAGCTAGATAAAAAATATGGTTTTTCAAATATGACAGTTAGTTTATATTTAAAAGATACAGTTAAATCAGCTATTTTATTTCTTGTTTTAGGATCACTTGTAATTGCTGGAATTGCATTTATAATTGAATCTTTCCCTGCATGGTGGATATGGGGATTTGTTTTTATATTTATAATAATGATATTAATTAATATGCTTTATCCAGTAATTAGAGATAAAATGTTTGATAAATTTGAGAAACTTAAAGATAAAGAACTTGAAGCAAAAATTGAAAAGCTTTTGGATGAAGTTGGATTTAAAAGTTCTGGTGTTTTTTCAGTTGATGCGAGTAAAAGAGATAACAGATTAAATGCATATTTTGGTGGTTTAGGAAGTACGAAAAGAGTTGTATTATTTGATACTTTAGTTGAGAAATTATCGCATAATGAATTATTAGCTGTATTAGGTCATGAATTAGGTCACTTTAAAAATGGTGATATAGTTAAAAATATTGGTATTATGGGACTTGTTATGTTTGTTTTCTTTGCAATTTTTGGTAATTTACCTGAAGAATTATTTTTAGGACTAAAACTAAATCAAGAAGCTTCATCTATCATTGTTGTTTTTTTAATATTTTCACCAATATTATCATTTTTCTTAATGCCTTTGATTTCACTTATTTCAAGACATAATGAATACGCAGCAGATGAATTTGGTTCAAACTTATCTTCGAAAAATGATTTGGTAAATGCATTATTGAAATTAGCAAATGAAAATAAGTCTTTCCCTTTATCTCATCCTTTATATATATTCTTTTATTATTCTCATCCTCCTTTAACTGAGAGATTTAAAGAATTAGGATACGATGTAAATAATAACTCTAGTAGTGCACTTAAGGAGGAGTTTAATTATGATGGATAATGGCTTTATAGAAATTAATTATATAACTTTAATAATTTCTATAATTTTTATATTAGCAGGGTTGTTAATTATTTTGCAATTCTCTAGGCAGAAATATGAAAGTAAACTAAATAGCCTTCAAGATGAAGCTTTATTGAAATTAAAAGCTTTAAATGAAAAAATTGAATTAAATCATAGCTCTTATGAAGGTCAAATAAATACATTAAACACTTCTAATAGAAAACTAGAAGAAGAGAAAAAGTTAATTAAAGAAAGTTTAGAAGATAAACTAAGGATGTTGGAAAAGCATACTGATGAAACATTAGATAATATAACTGCTAATTATGAACTAAAATTATCAAATCAAGAAGAATTAGCAGAAGCAAAAGAAAGAAATTTGAATGAAAAAATTACTTTGTTAGAAGAATCAAAAGTTCAAATGAAAATGGAATTTGAAAATTTAGCTAATAAACTTTTTGATGAGAATCAAAAGAAATCTAATCTAAATTTATCGCAAGTTTTAACATCATTTAAAGACCAACTTGAATCTTTTGGGAAAAGAGCAAATGATATCTATAATGAAGAAACAAAGCAAAGAACATCGTTAATAACAGAACTAAAAACTTTAAAAGATTTAAATCATAAAATATCAGCTGATGCAATTAATTTAACAAAAGCATTAAAAGGTGAGAATAAGATTCAAGGAGATTGGGGTGAAATGATTTTATCTTCTATCTTGGATCAAACAGGTCTTCGAGAAGGTAAAGAATATGATACTCAAGGTTCATATACAGATAATGATGGGAAAGTGTTAAGACCTGATGTTGTTGTTCATCTTCCTTCTAAAAAAGATATAATTATTGACTCAAAAGTATCACTAAACTCATATTTAGCATATACGCAAAAAGATGATAAAGATAAAAAAGAACAAGCTTTAAAAGAACTTCTTAAATCTATTTCAAATCATATGAAAGGTTTAAGTTCTAAAAAATATGAGGATATTGAAGGTGTTAAAACTTTAGACTTTGTATTAATGTTTATACCAATAGAAGGTGCATTTTTATTGGCATCTTCTGAAGATAAAAATTTATTTAAAACAGCATTTGATCATAATATAATGATTGTTTCACCATCTACATTATTTGTTACATTAAGAACAATAGAAAATATTTGGAGAAATGAACATCAAAATGAAAATGCAGAAATTATCTCAAAAAAAGCAGCAGATTTATATGACAAATTTCATGGATTTATAAATGATATTGAAGATATAGGTTTAAATATTAATAGAACCCAAAAAGCTTATGATAGAGCTTTTTCTAAGTTATCAACGGGTAATGGAAATCTTCTTAAAAGATCTGAAGAGTTTCTTGAATTAGGTGTAAAACCTAAAAGACAAATCAATCTTAAAAATAATAGTATAGAGTAAATAACTTAAGTTATTTACTTTAACTGATTTAGAAGAAGTATCTCTACTAAGTCACCTTTTTTAATATCTTTACTATCTTCTTTTTGAATTAAAAGTGCTGGACTTTCTAACATATTTGTTAAAATAGCACTTGTTCCTTTTCTCTTTCCATCAAAATTTATAGTATATTCATTATTTATATATTCAACATTACATGCAGAAAATATAGTCTTTGGCATTCTTCGTGGATAATCTTCACTAATTCTTGCTTTTACTATTGGTAATGATTCACTAGATTGTCTAAATCTATAAATTAACGGTAATACATATAAAATTGCACATACTGTTGAAGAGTATGCAAAACCTGGAAGTGCAATAATTGTTTTTCCATCTTTAATTGCTACAAGAATATGCATTCCTGGTTTAATAGTAACACCATGAAATAATACTTCAGCTTGAAGTTTGTCTTTTATAACATCTTGAACGAAGTCATAATCACCAACAGAAACACCACCTGTAGTTACAACAATATCAGCTTTTTGTAAAGCAGTTTCAAGTAAGTTTGTAATTGATTCAATATCATCTTCAACTATACCCATTTGAAGTGTATTTGCACCATTTTTTTTACATAAAGCCTCAATAGTAAGATGATTTGAACTTCTTATTTGTGCTTGATTAGTTTGAATTTCTCCTAAATCAAGTATCTCACTTCCTGTACTTGCAATTGCAACAGTAGGATTTACTATTACATTTATTTGAGCAATATTTAATGAAGCTAAGACTCCTACTTCAGCAAAACCAATTACAGTACCTTTTTTAATTAATACTTCATTTCTTGAGTAGTTTTCACCAATATCTCTTGTTGCAAAACCAAAAGGAACTGCTTTAGTAATTTTTATTGTATTTTTATTTACTTCTACATTTTCAATTGGAACTAATGTATCACTATCTTCTGGCATTAAAGAGCCAGTAAAAGTTTTGATACATACTCCTTTTACAACCTTTGATTCAACAACACTGCCTGCAGGATTTTTATCAATAATCTCAATACTAGGATTATTCATATCTTCAAATTTTATAGCATAGCCATCCATACCAGAAGTTGGGTGCTCAGGACTATTATGATCTGCAATTACATCATATGCTATTACTTTATCAATTGCATCGACTATAAAAACTTTTTCTGTTGTAGGTTTATTTAACTTTATATTATTTAGTATTTCAATAGATTTATCATAAGTAATAAATTTTCTCATTTCTTTTCCTAATTATCTGAATTTTTTGTAATAAAATCTCTATATTTTGATGCTGTATTATAACTTACTTGTGCTTCTTTTGCAACAGAGTAAATGGTAATTTTTTGATTAAACATTCTCATCATATTAACAGATGCTTCTATTTTTTTCTTTGCAGTTTCTTGTCTAGTTTTAGTTGCTTTTTTAGTTGCATTTGTTTTTTTTTCGGTAATACTTTTTTCATATTTTTTTTCTTCATTACAAAGTTTTTCATATAAGTCTAATTGTCCATGTTCTTTAGTTAATTCTTGCAATATCTTTAATTCATTGACTGTTATTGTAATTCTAATTTTAAAACCTTTTAATTATTTTTTAAATTTATTTTATATGGATATAACCAAGTGATCTAGTTGATAGTAACTATTAAAAATATTATTTATTATATTTGTAAACCATTATTTGTTGGAATAACATATCTGCAAAACCTATTGGCAAATTTGGATTTTCTTTTTCAACTGATATTATTATTTGCTTGATTTGTTTTTCTGACATATTTAATGTAATTGGCAAAATTGTTTGAGCGACTTTTTCTCGGAATTCTTGTTCTTCTTCTTTTGTCATATTTTATCTCTTATTTTTATTAGTTAGTTAATCCGAATTATATACTATTTATATAAAAGATTGCTAAAAAACTATTTTTTTTGACTTTTTTATAACTATATTAAAAAAAAGTTTTGTTATTATAATAAATATATTAGATAAATAATAATAAAAAGGCTAAATGATTGGAAATAAAAATTGCAAGTGAAGATGAGATAAAATATTGTTATAAAATAATGCATCAAATAAGAGAAGACTTATCAGATGATGCTTTACATAAAATTATTTCAAATCAAATAAAAAATGGATATCAATTAGCGTATGTAGTACATAATGATGAAGTTATTTGTGTTGCCGGATTTTCAATTGGATATAAGTTATCTATAGGGAAACATATTTATATTGATGATTTTGTTACAGATAAAAGTGTTAATGCAACACATGCTGGAAAAGCTTTGTTAGATTTTATTAAATTATATGCGAAACAACAAGAATGCAAATCAATTCATTTAGACTCAAGTGTTCATAGAAAAGATGCTCATAAATTCTACTTAAGTCAAGATTTAAATATTGAATCTCATCATTTTAGCATAGATTTGATAAACTTTTAGCTATAATTGCAAAAAAATTATATAGGATTTATATCTTGCTTGAATTAAGTAAAAAAATATCTTCATTAGTTGGTAGAACTAATGCTGAATACAAATTAATAAAAGAGGGTGATAAAGTTTTAGTTGGTTTTTCTGGCGGAAAAGATTCTTTAACTCTAATTCACACTCTAAATAGAATGAAAAAAGTTGCACAATATGATTTTGATTTTAAAGCAGTTACTGTTACATATGGAATGGGTGAACAAGTACAGTTTTTAGCAGATCATTGTAAAGAACATGGAATTGACCATGAAATTATTGATACAAAAATATTTGAATTAGCTGGTGAAAAGATTAGAAAAAATTCTTCATTTTGTTCATTTTTCTCAAGAATGAGAAGAGGGTATTTATATACAACAGCACTTGAACAAGGTTTTAATAAAGTAGCTTTAGGACATCATTTAGATGATGCAATGGAATCATTTTTTATGAACTTCTTCTATAATGGAACAATGCGTTCAATGCCTCCAATTTACAAAGCTGAAAATGGTTTAGAAGTGATAAGACCTTTAATCTTTTGTAGAGAAAGACAATTAAGAGCATTTGCTGATAAAAATGAAATCAATGTAATTGGTGATGAAGCATGTCCTGGTATGAGATTTGATATTAAAATGCCTCATGCAAGAGCTAGTACTAAAAAATTATTAGCAAAATTAGAAGAAGAAAATCCACAAATTTTTGTATCTATGAAAGCTGCATTTAAAAATTTCCAACCATCAACATTTTTTAATAAAGAAGAATTAAAGACAGTTCTAAAAGAAGAGGAAGATTAGTATATGAAAGTATTAGTCTCTTCATGTTTATTAGGCGAAGATGTAAGATATGATGGTAGAAATTCATCAATTGCGATGGGTTCATCTTTTACATTTTCACAAAAAGAGATATTTATGGATATACTTTGTGAAAACCAAATATACTCTTTTTGTCCAGAAGTTTCAGGTGGTTTAAGTACACCTAGATTACCTGCTGAAATAGTAAGTACAACTAAACCTTTTAAGGTTGAAACAAATGATGAAACAGATGTTACAATACCTTTTTTAATAGGAGCAAAAAATGCTCTTGATATATGTAATGAAGAGGGTATTAAAGTTGCATTATTAAAATCAAAATCTCCTTCATGTGGAAATACACATATATATGATGGAACTTTCTCAAATACTTTAATAGAAGGACAAGGCTTAACAGCTAGACTTTTAGAAGAAAATGGAATAAGAGTTTTTAATGAAACTCAATTGGAAGATTTAAAACAATTTATAGAATCTAATTAGATTCTATAAATTTTCATTTACTAAATTTGATAGTCTTAATGGATCTAAAGCTCCTGAAACTCTTTTAACTTCATGACCACCTTTATAAACTACAATTGTAGGAATTGATCTTATATTATATTTTGCACCTAAATCTTGATGTGCTTCTGTGTTCACTTTTACGAATAATGCTTTAAGTGGATATTTTTGTGCAACTTCTAAAAATATTGGTGCCATCATTTTACAAGGTCCACACCAAGGTGCCCAAAAGTCTACAATAACAGGAATATCAGAATTTACAACAACATGGTCAAAATTTGATTCATCAAGTTCTATTGGAGTTGTATCTAATAATGAATTTTTGCAAGACCCACAATTGGCCTTACTATAACTATCTTTTTTAGGAATTGAATTCACTTTTAAACAAGATGGACAAATAACATTTATTTTACTCATTTTATTTTCCTTTATTTTATATTTATCTGTATCATACACTTTATTAGTAAACTATTTGTTAATAATTATAAGCAACTTTATATTTTGGATCATCTTCTTCGTATGTACAAAATTGTCCAGCATTTTTCATAATAGATTTACATTCAGGACTTAAGTGTCTAATTTTGATTGTTTTATCAAGTTCAAGATATTTTTTTGTAATTGCATCAATTGCTTCAACACCTGAAATATCCATAACTCTTGCATCTTTAAAATCTAATACAACATTTTTTGGATCATTTTCTACATCAAAATTATCATTAAAAGCTGTTACACTTCCAAAGAATAATGGTCCATCAAAATTATATATTTTTGTTCCATCTTCTTCTATATTTGTTTTAGCTACAACTTTTGCATGTTTCCAAGCAAATACAAGTGCTGAGATTATCACACCAGAAATAACAGCAATTGCTAAATCTGCAACTATTGTAATACCAGTTACAGTTAGAAGTACAAAAGCATCACTTTTTGGCATTTTTGTAATTCTTGAAAAAGAACTCCATTCAAAAGTTCCAATAGAAACCATAAACATAATTCCAACTAAAATAGCAACAGGAATGATATTTAGAAGGTCTGTTAATGTTGCAACTAACAAAATTAATCCAATAGATGCTACAAGACTTGAAAGTCGTCCAAGACCACCTGATGTAAAGTTAATAATTGATTGCCCAATCATCGCACATCCTGGCATTGCTCCAAATAATCCACAAGTAATATTTCCAGTTCCTTGTGCAATACATTCTTGATTTGCACTTCCTCTTTTCCCACTAATTTCATCTAATACAGAAAGTGTTAAAAGTGATTCAATTACACCAACAAGTGCAACAATAATTGCATAAGGAAGAATAAGTTTTAATGCATCTAAACTTAAAATCGTATCAGGAATATGAAATGATGGAAGTAATCCTTTAAATTGTGATAAGTTAGCTAAATCACCTACAAGTTTTGTATCTATACCTGTAATATAAACACCAAGAGTAAATACAATAATTGCTATAAGACCAGCAGGAACAGCACTTGTCAACTTAGGTAAAAAGTACATAATTGCCATTGTTCCTAAGATAATTGCATACATAACTATTCCAGCACCATCTAAAAACTTAAATTGACTAGTAGCAATTACAACTGCAAGTCCATTTACAAAGCCATGAAGAGCAGGTTGCGGAACTAAACGAATAAATTTACCCATTTTAAAAGCACCAATTGTTATTTGTATAATTCCCGCAACAATTGCTGTTAAGGTAATATATTGCACTATTCCAAAAGAGAGTTCATCACCACTTAATCCTTGAGCGATTAATATATCTTTTGCCGCAATACTTAAACCAACAAGTACAATAGCAACCGCACCCGTTGCTCCTGAAATCATTCCAGGTTTTCCACCCATAAGTGCGGTTATTAATCCTAAAATAAATGCAGCATATAATCCAACAATTGGACTAACTTGTGCAATAAATGAAAAAGCAATAGCTTCAGGAACAAGTGCAACTGCGACTACTAGTCCTGATAAAATATCATTTTTTGCACTATTTCCTATAAAAGTATCTTTTATATTTAACAAATCTTAAACCTTTTTATCATAATTTTGTTTTTTAATAATTCGCGATTATATCGAAGAAGTAATTAATCTTAGTTTTAAATGATTTTTAGATATAATAATTTAATGAAATTACAGCTATTTAAGTCCGTTACATTCAAACTAATTTTATTAGTTCTTGTTGTTCTTTTTTCATTAATTAGTGCATCGCTTCTATTTAACTCTCAAATAGATAGGCTAAAAAAACAAATTGACAATCTTTATTTTGGTAATTTTGTGCCTATTATAAAATTAGAAAATATTCAAGACAATTATAAAAAAATTATTTCATGTCGAACACTTAAATATATTTGTGATTTTAAAAAAGAAAAAGAAATCATTCTAAATGAATGGGATTATTATTACAATTCTTATAAAAACAAAAAAGAGAGAAATGTAATTAATAGTATTGATGTTGCATTAAAAGAAACATTTAAAGTAAATAAACTCTATAAGTTTAAAGAAATAGTTAAAAAAATAGATTTTTTAATTGATTATGAAACTCAATCTGCGTATAAACAAAGAAAATTTTTTGTTGAAGATTATAAAACTATGAAAGATTATCTATTTTTTAATATACTTCTACTTTTAGTTTTAACTTTTGCAATTGTTGCATATATTATTTATCAACTTGTTAAAAAAGATAATCAATTAAGAATATTAAATACAAAATATAAAATTGATTCAATTACTGATTCAATGACACAAATATACAATAGAAAATATTTTGATACAATATTTGATAATATGACGTTTATTGCAAATGCAAATAAATGGGAATGTGCATTTATAATGTTTGATATTGATTTTTTTAAACAATATAATGATACTTATGGACATGACTTGGGTGATGTGGCTCTTAAAAAAGTTGCAAATGCTTTAAGAGAGTATTTTAATAATAAATATGAGTTTGTATTTAGATTAGGTGGTGAAGAGTTTGGTGTGATTTTATTTGATATAGATTATGATATCTTAGAATCATGCTTGAAAGAGATAAATCAAAAAGTTGTAGATTTAGGAATTGAACATAAAACAAGTGAAGTTTTAGATGTTATTTCTATTTCAATTGGTGCAATAATATATGAACCAAATACGTATATCTCTGCAAATAAACTTTTTAAAAGAGCAGACGATAGTTTATATAAATCAAAACATAATGGTAGAAATCAATACCATATATACAAAGGAAAATAATGTCTTTTTTATTTAATAAAAATAATCATTTTAATTTAGCTAATATAGTAACTTTTTTTAATATTGCATCAGGTATTTTTGCAATTTATTTTTTAACTCATCATGAGTTTTTCGCAGCAGCACTTTTTGCGTGGTTAGCAGGTGGCTTTGATATTATAGATGGGAAGATAGCAAGAAAATATAATCTTTCAACAGAGTTTGGAATTCAATTAGACTCATTTGCTGACTTTCTATCATTTGTAATTGTTCCTACAATGTTTATTTATTTTGCAGTAATAGATACAAAAGAGTTAATGCTTAATACTCCATTGATTGTATTTGCATTTATTTATTATGTTATTTCAGGTTTAAGAAGATTGATTCAATTTAATATTGATGCAGAAGAAGGAACAGTAGCTAAACACTTTGTTGGTATTCCTACTCCTTTAGGTGCAATTTTATTATGGCTTGTTTATTTAATATATTTAACAGGATTTATGAATGAACACGTTGTTTTAGTATTAATGATTATTATTGGATACTTATTAAATTCTAAAATAAAAATCCCTCATTTATAAGATTGATATTTTATGAATAATGAAGTAGTAAGTATAGATTTAGGTTCTAATTCTTTTAGGGTATTAAAATATGATTGTATTAATAACAAAATTATAAGTGAATATAATCAAGTAGTTGGTACAGCAGATGGTTTAGTAGATACTGGACTTATATCACAAGAAGCACAGCAAAGAGTTATAACAGCTTTAAAAGAATCAATTAAAGTTGTTGATTATAAACCTAGTTATGCTGTTGCAGTTACAACTGCAGCAATGAGAAAAGCTAGTAATAGTCAAGAAGTATTAGAAAACTTTGAAAAGCAAACAGGCGTGAGATTTAGTATTATAGATGGTATAGAAGAGGCTAGATTAACTCTTCTTGCTGTTAAATATGCATTAAAAAGAGAAAAGATTAACTCTTCTAAATTTATTCTTTTAGATATTGGTGGTGGTTCAACTGAAATTATTGTTAATACTAATGATGAGTATAAATCTCATAGTTTTGATTTTGGTATTGTTACAATGACTCAAAAATTTTTAAAACATCATGATTTACATAATGATTTATCTAAAAAGAAAATACAAATAAAAGAATATTTAAACTCATTAAATATTAATTTAAATGAATATGAATTTGTAGCAACAGCAGGAACTCCTACAACAATAGCAGCAGTAAAATTAGGACAAGATTTTTTCTCTTATGATAGAAATATTGTAAATGGAACAATTGTAGATTTAAAAGATTTAAAAGATTGTTTAAGCATCTTTGACAATTGTTCAAAAGATGAGATTACAAAGCTAGTTGGAAGTGGAAGAGTTGAGTTTATTCAAGTTGGAATTTATATATACAGAACTATTTTTGAAGTTTTAGGAAAAACTGAATCAATAGTGTTAGATGATGGGCTAAGAGAGGGTGTTGCTATTAATCATTATATAATGTAAAAGGTGTAAGGGTTAAGATAATAACCTTACACTTTGTGCCTGTACAATATTAGCTTGAGATGCTGCTAAATATCCAATATTAGAAAATACATTGTTTTTAGAAAAGTCTAAAGACTCTTCTCCAAAATTTTTATCTTTATTTAATTTATTCTTATTATATAAATCAACTTGTTCTTTAATATTTTCTATTGCAGTTTCTTCTACTTTATTTCCTAATTGTGTAAATTCATTAGAAATATTTTGTATTTGGTTTGAACTATTCTCAACTTTTGAAATAGCTGAATCTAACTGAATAGAATCATTTAAATTAGCACTATTAATTGTTTCAAATATTTGATTTGCAAATTCTGGTGTATTAATTTTTTCAATAGAAAAATTAGCACTATCTGTATTAATAGTAATTTGTTTTTTTTCATCATAATAATCAGTACTTAACAAATTTTCATTTTTATATTTTGTTTCATACGCTATTTGATTAAAATTTTTTAGATTATCATTTACAACTTGTTTTATATCATTTTTATCTTCTAAAGTGTTATTATCACTTTTTAAATTTTCTAATTCATTTTGGATATTTTTTAAATAGTTTTGTTCTTTCTCTAGTGCATTATTTGCAATTTTACTAATTGCAATACCATCATTTAATGATTGTACATTTAAAGATAATTCATCTCTTTTCTTATTATATTCATTAATTGAAAGTGAAGATGCAGTATCATTATCAATTTTTTGAAGTTGTTTTGATTCTGACGTTTTATCAATTTGAAGTTGAGATGATTGATTAAGGTTATTAATATTGTTATTTATACTGTTCACATCCATTATTAACTCCTAAAATTACTTATTATTTTGATTATATGTTAAGTAAACTAAAAGCAATCTAAAATCTAATATTTATGTATTAGTTGTTAACCAATAATTAATAAAAATTTTTGTAGAATTACGCTTATTTTAAAACGGAGAAGAACAATGAAAATGAGTGGCGCTAAAATGGTTGTAGAATCATTACATCTAGAAGGGGTTGAAGTTGTCTTCGGATACCCTGGAGGCGCTATTATGAACGTCTATGATGAAATTTATAAACAAAATCATTTCCAACATATTCTTAACAGACATGAACAAGCTTCAATAATTGCAGCTGAAGGTTATGCTAGAGCAACAGGTAAAGTAGGTGTTTCAATTGTAACAAGTGGACCAGGATTTACAAATGCAGTTACAGGTTTAGCTGATGCATATATGGATTCTATTCCTTTAGTTGTAATTTCAGGACAAGTTCCATCAAATATAATTGGTACAGACGGTTTCCAAGAAATTGATGCAGTTGGTATTTCAAGACCATGTACAAAACATAATTATTTAGTAAATAAAATTGAAGATTTACCAAGAATTATGAAAGAAGCTTTTCATATAGCAAGTACAGGTAGACCAGGTCCTGTTCATATTGATATTCCAAAAGATATTACAGCAGAAATATCTGATTTTGTATATCCAAAAGAAGTACATTTACCAACATATAGACCAACTATTAACTATAACAAAAAACAGTTAAAAAGAGCTATGAATGAACTTAGCAAAGCTAAAAAACCATTATTATATATTGGTGGTGGTGCAATTTTAGCTAATTGTGCTTATGAAATTAGAGATTTAGCAAAAAAACTTAATATTCCAGCTGTTGAAACATTAATGGCAAGAGGTGCAATGGGTGATGAAAATCCATTGTTCTTTGGTATGTTAGGAATGCACGGTGAATTTTCTGCGAATATGGCAGCACATGAAACTGATCTTTTAATTTCATTGGGTGCAAGATTTGATGATAGGGTAACAGGAAGATTAGATGAATTTGCATCAAAAGCAAAAGTTATTCATGTAGATATTGATCCTGCGAGTATTAGTAAATTAGTAACAGCAGATTATCCAATTGTTGGTGATTTAAAACGAACAGTAAATGGTATGCTTGAATCTATAGATGATTTAGAATTTAATGATTTTACTAATTGGGTTGAACTTTTAAGAGAATATAGAGAAAAAGAACCATTAAGATACAATGATTCTAATGATGTTATTAAACCTCAATGGCCAATACAAAGAATTGGGAAAATTTTAGGTTCTAAAGCTGTTATTTCTACTGATGTTGGTCAACATCAAATGTGGTCAGCACAATTTTTTCCATTCTCTCATCCAAGACAATGGGTTACTTCAGGTGGATTAGGAACAATGGGATTTGGCTTACCCGCTGCACTTGGTGTTGCACGAGCAATTCAAGGTACTGATAAAGTTTCTATTAATATTACAGGTGATGGTTCAATTCTTATGAATATACAAGAACTTATGACTTGTGTTGAAAGTAACTTACCTGTAATTAATATTATTTTAAATAATAATTACTTAGGAATGGTTAGACAATGGCAAACTATGTTCTATGGAAATAGATTATCGCAAACAGATTTATCTGTGCAACCAGATTTTCCAAAACTTGTTGAAGCTTTTGGTGGAATAGGTTACAGAGTTACTACAAAAGATGAGTTTGATGCAGCATTAAGAGATGCTATTAAACAAAAAAGACCTGCAATGATTGAAGTTATTGTTGCAAGAGATGAAGAAGTACTTCCAATGGTACCAAATGGTCATGCTTTAAATGAAATGACTTTAATAGAAGAGGGGAAATAATGAATAATTTTAATCACTACTACGATGTAGAAACAACTAGACAAGTAATATCTGTTGTTGTTATGAATGAACATAATGTATTATCAAGAATTGTTGGATTATTTTCTGCTCGTGGTTATAATATTGACTCTTTAACAGTAGCACCAATGGAAGGTAGCGAATATTCTAGAATGACAATTGTTACAACTGGTGATAAAAGAGTAATTGATCAAATTGTAAAACAATTAAATAAATTAATACCAGTATTAAAAGTTAATGAACACAAAAATGTTGTTGAAAAAGATACTGTTTTAATTAAGTTCTCTATTAACAATGAATTATCTGACATTGATGTAATTGCACGTGCTTATAATGGTTCAATTCAAAATGTTACAGATGAAGCTATAATTGTTTCGGCGACTGATTCAAGTGAAAGAATTATGAACTTTATTAAAGTAATGGAAAAATTCAATCCACTTGAAGTCGTAAGAAGTGGTATTGTAGCAATGGAAAGATAAGAAAACTTTTTCTTATCTTATCCTATAAAAGGATAACAAATGACTCTACAAAAAATAGCTCAATCAATAGGAATTGATTGTGATAATGCAAAAGAAATATCAGGTTTAAGTACTTTACTAGATTCTACACAAACAGAAATCACATTTTTAGAAAATAAAAAATATTTAAATGACTTAGGAAAAACAAAAGCAGCAGCAGTTTTAATACATAAAGAGTTTGCAAATGAAGTTCCTACTGGAACAATTGCACTTATTTGTGATGAACCATACTTAAATCTTGCTAAATTATCGAAACTTTTTGCTCCTGATGTGATAGAAATTGAAGGTGAAAAACCAATAATTGGTGGTTTTACAAAAGTTATGCCAAATGTTTATATAGGAAAAGGTTCAGTTATTGGTTCTGAATGTACAATAATGGCAGGTGCTTATATTGGTGATAATGTAAAAATTGGTAATAATACTATTATTCATCCAAATGTTGTAGTTTATAGAGACTGTAATATTGGTTCTGATTGTATTATTCATGCAGGAACTGTAATAGGAAGTGATGGTTTTGGCTTTGCAAACACTAAAGAAGGTAAATATGTAAAGATTTACCAAAATGGTAATGTAGAAATTGGTAATGATGTAGAAATTGGTGCAAATACAGCAATAGATAGAGCTGCATTTAAATCAACTATAATTTCAGATGGTGTAAGAATTGATAACCTTGTACATATTGGGCATAATTGTAAAATTGGAACAGGATGTATTTTAACAGGTCAAGTTGGACTTTCTGGTTCTACAACGCTTAATCATTATGTAATAATGGGTGGACAAAGTGGAACAGCAGGACATTTAGAAGTTGCTCCATTTACAACAATTGCAGCACGTGGTGGTGTTACAAAAAATATTACAGATCCTAAAAAATCTTGGGCTGGTTTTCCTTTATTTGAGCATAGAAAATGGCTTAAATTACAAAGTAAAATTGCTAAATTAATAAAATAAAGGCTCTGTCATAGCTAAAAAAATTATATCTTTAATCGTTTTATTTATTATTGTTTATTTTGAATTTTCTACATTTTATAGTACTAAAGATATAGTTGGGAAAGTAGGGTTTATATTTGCTAAAAACTCTCATATATACTTTGGTTTTCTATCTTATATATATTTATTACTATTTATTTATCCTTTATATATAATAAATTTTAAAGAAAATATAAGAGGAAAAGATTTAGTATTAAATATTATTATAGTCTTAATTGTACTCTTTGTATCACTAATCTTCCAATCATTAGTTCTTACAGATGGAATTTATAGTGGTGAAATAGGAAATATATTAGTTGATAGTTTAAGCCCATTTATTGGTAATGCTGGACTTTATATTTTTGTTTTAGTAGGTTTTATAATATCTTTTTTAGTTATCTTTGAAAATTCCGAAATGGATATTGAAAAAATTATAGGAAAACTAAAATTTGAGAACTCTAATAAAATTAAAAGAATTGAAAACAATAGAAAAGAAAAAAGAAAAGATGAAAAAGTTTCAGTAAGAGAAAATGGTGATACAGCTGAAATAATTATGGAAATGCCTACTGTTAAATCATCAACTTCTAATAAAACAAAAGTTAAGAATAATGTGCAAAGAAGTAATGATGAAGTTGAAATTGCTGAAATAATTGAAGAAGTAAAAAAAGAAGAATCAAATACAAAAAAAGAAGAGATAGTTGAAGAACAAAATGAAGCACATGGAATAATAGTAGAAGAGTTAGAAGAAAATAAAAAGCTTTTAGATGAAATAGAAGTAGGTGAAACAGAAAAACCTAAAGATTTTAAATTGCCTCCTACAAAGTTTTTTCAAGCAACTCCAGTAGAAAAGAAATCAAAAGTATCTGAAGCAGTTATTGATCAAAAAATATCTGATTTATTAGATAAACTTTCAATGTTCAAAATCGAAGGTGATGTTGTAAGAACTTATACAGGACCTGTTGTAACAACTTTTGAGTTTAAACCAGCACCAAATGTAAAAGTATCTAAAATTTTAAATTTACAAGATGACTTAGCAATGGCTTTAAAAGCTCAAACTATTAGAATTCAAGCTCCAATTCCTGGAAAAGATGTTGTTGGGATTGAAGTTCCAAATGAAGATACACAAACAATATATTTAAAAGAGATGTTAGAAAGTGATTTATTTCAAAATTCTAAATCACCATTAACAATGATTCTAGGAAAAGATATTGTTGGAAAACCCTTTATTACAGATTTAAAAAAATTACCACACTTGCTTATTGCAGGAACAACAGGTTCAGGTAAATCTGTTGGTATTAATTCTATGATTTTATCATTATTATATAAGAATTCACCAGATAATTTAAAACTTGTAATGATTGATCCAAAAATGCTTGAGTTTTCTATGTATAATGATATTCCTCATTTATTAACTCCTGTTATTACAAAAGCAGGGGATGCTATTAATGCACTTGCAAATATGGTGACAGAAATGGAAAGACGTTATACATTAATGTCACAAACAAAAACAAAAAATATTGAAAACTATAATGAAAAAGGTAAAAAAGAAGGTTTTGATACACTTCCTTATATAGTTGTAGTAATTGATGAGTTAGCAGATTTAATGATGACAAGTGGGAAAGATGTTGAATACTCAATAGCAAGACTTGCCCAAATGGCAAGAGCTTCTGGTATTCACTTAATTGTAGCAACACAAAGACCTTCTGTTGATGTAGTAACAGGTCTTATTAAAGCAAATCTTCCAAGTAGGCTTTCATATAAAGTAGGGCAAAAAATTGATTCTAAAATCATTTTAGATTCAATGGGTGCTGAATCATTACTTGGTCGTGGAGATATGTTATTTACACCTCCTGGGATGTCAGGGCTTGTTAGAATTCATGCTCCATGGTCAAGTGAAGATGAAATTGAAAAAGTTGTTGATTTCTTAAAAGATCAAAGAGATGTAGAGTACGATATGAATTTTATTAAAGATAGAAATTCTCAAAATTCTTCAAATACTTCAACAAGTGCAGAACTAGGTGATTTAGACGAATTATACGAATCTGCAAAAATGGTAGTTTTAAATGATAAAAAAACTTCAATTTCATATATTCAAAGAAAACTTAGAATAGGTTATAACAGAGCAGCTACTATTGTAGAACAATTAGAACAAACAGGAATCTTATCTGAGCCTAATATCAAAGGTAATAGAGAGATTTTAGGCTAAATAATTATTTTTAAGTCAACTCTAAAGTTATATAGAGCCTTATTTTATTTTATTTATGATAAAATAAATAAATTATTATAAGGAGTTTGTTATGAATACAAGTATTGTAGGAAGACATATAAATTTAACTGAACCAATAAAAGAATATATAAATAGCTCGGTGGACGTATTTAAAAAATATAACTTAGATATTATTTCTGTAAATTCAATTATTTCACAAGAAGAGAAACAAGGTAAAAAAGCATTTTCATTTGAATTTACTATAAATGTTGCTAATTTAGATACTGTTGTTGTTAAACAAAAAGATAAAGATTTATATTCTGCAATTGATATTGCAGTTGATAGAGTTTCAAAAGTTTTAAGAAGACATCATGATAAAATTTCTGCTCATAAAGCTACGAAGTTAACTGAGATTGATTCAAGTGTAATTGAAGATAAAATTGCAAGTGAATTAGAAAGATTTGAAGATGAGATTACTCCAGTAAGACTTATTTCTTATAAACCAATTGATATTGAAGAAGCGTTAAAAGAATTAAAGTCTTCTGATGCTCAATTTAAAGTATTTTATGATAAAGACGATAATATGAGAGTATTATACAAAACTAGTACGGAAGGAAAATTCGGATTATATTAATCTCGAATTTTCAATTAAGAAGGTATTAGTCTACTGACTAATGCCTTTTTTTATTTTAATAATATACAAATAGGATATTAAAAATTTATGAATAAAACATTAAAAAAGATTGCACTTATTGGTCAACCAAACGTAGGAAAATCATCTTTGTTCAATAGAATTGCACAAAAAAGAATTGCAATTGTTTCTGATATAGCTGGAACAACAAGAGATATTAGAAGACATGAAGTTACTATTATGGATAAGACAGCATTAATGCTTGACACAGGTGGTATTGATGAAACAAACGATGCAATATTTTCAAATGTAAAAAGAAAAGCTATAGAAACAGCAAAAGAGGCTGATATAATACTTTTTATGGTTGATGGTAAAAATATACCTGATGATAAAGATAAAGAATTATTTTATGAGCTTCAAAGATTAGGGAAAGAATTAGCTTTAATTGTAAATAAAATTGATAATGATAAAGAATTAGAAAGACTTTGGGAATTCTTTGAATTTGGAATTGGTGAAGAAAACTTATTTGGAGTTTCAGTTTCTCATAATAGAGGTACAAAAGATTTATTTATGTGGCTTTACTCACATCTTCCTGAAGTTGAAGAAGAAGTATTAGAATCAAGTGAAGTTAAAGAAGTTATAACAGAAGCTCACATCCTTCCACTAGCCCAAATAGAAGCTAGCGATAATTTAGGTGAGTATGAAGTTCAAGAAGATATTATTTTAGATGATGAAGAAGTTGAAACTCCTGATACTTTTGTAGTTGATAATAAAATAAAAGTAGGAATTATTGGACGTGTTAATGTTGGAAAATCTTCAATATTAAATGCAATTGTAGGACAAGAAAGATCAGTTGTATCTCCAATTGCAGGGACTACTATTGATCCTGTTGATGAAGTATATGAGTATGCTGATAAAAGTGTTACTTTTGTAGATACAGCAGGATTAAGAAGACGTGGGAGAATTGAAGGAATTGAAAAATTTGCTTTATTAAGAACAAAAGAAATGTTAGAAAAAGCAAATGTTGCTTTATTAGTTCTTGATGCTTCAACAGAATTAACAGACCTTGATGAAAAAATTGCTGGATTAGTTGATGAGTTTGGCTTAGGTACTATAATCGTTCTTAATAAATGGGATGAAAATATGGAAACTTTCAAAAAAATGGAAGAATTAATTAGAGAAAGATTTAAATTTCTTTATTATGCTCCAATTATTGCAGTTTCAGCTAAAACTGGGCGTTCTATAGATAGATTAAAAGATAAAATTATTGAAATATATAATAATTATACACAAAGAATTCCAACATCAGCTCTTAATAGAGTAATTGAAAAAGCAACTATTAGACATGCTCTACCAAGTCCAAATGGAGCTTATTTGAGAATTTATTATTCAACACAATTTGAAACTAAACCACCAAGAATTGCTCTTGTTATGAACAAACCGAAATTATTACATTTTTCTTACAAAAGATATTTAATTAACTTCTTAAGAGATAATTTTAATTTTGAAGGTTGTCCAATTCATATTATAGCACGTGGGAAAAATGATAAAATGGGTGATGAGGAATATTTAAAAGAAGATAGTTAATTCAAGGAGTAGCATTAATGCAGAATATAAAAAATGATATATTTGCTGGTATTACAGCTGCTGTTGTAGCACTTCCATTGGCTTTAGCTTTTGGTGTTGCAAGTGGGGCTGGTGCTATTGCTGGATTGTATGGTGCAATTATATTAGGTTTTTTTGCTGCAATTTTTGGAGGAACTCCTACTCAAATTTCTGGACCAACTGGTCCTATGACAGTTGTAATAGCATCTGCTATTGCAATATTCCCAAATGATTTTTCAACTATAATGACTATAATTTTTCTATCTGGATTAATCCAAATTTCTTTTGGAATAGTTGGTATTGGAAAGTGGATTAAATATATTCCATATCCTGTTATTTCAGGTTTTATGTCAGGTGTTGGGGTAATAATCATAATTTTGCAAATTAACCCATTTTTAGGTGTTGAATCATATAGTTCAGTTATTTATACACTATCACAACTTTTTGACACAGTTAAACATGCAGATAATCATGCATTAATTATTGCATATATAACATTGGCAATAATGTTTTTAACTCCTAAATTTATTACAAAATATGTTCCTTCTGCATTAATAGCTCTTTTTGTTGTTACATATTTTACTATTTATATGGCTTATGATGTTGATACAATTGGAACTATTCCTGTAGGTTTACCTCAATTTACTTTGCCCTTTTCTTTTGATTTATTACAATTAGATACTATTATTACTTATGCTATTACATTAGCATTATTAGGTTCTATTGATTCTTTGCTAACTTCGCTTGTAGCTGATTCAATGACTAAAACTAAACATAATCCCAAAAAAGAATTAATTGGTCAAGGGATTGGTAATACAATTTGTTCATTTTTTGGTGCAATTCCAGGTGCGGGGGCAACTATGCGTACAGTAATAAATATTAATAGTGGAGGAAGAACTAAATTATCTGGAGTAGTTCATTCTATTACTCTTTTAATTATCATATTATTTTTAGCACCACTTGCTTCACAAATCCCACTTGCAGTTTTATCAGGTATTCTAATAAAAGTTGGTTTTGATATTTTAGATTATAAATTCTTAAGAATTATGAATAAGGTATCAAGACAAGATTTACTTATAATGGTAACAGTTTTTTTACTTACAATTTTTGTAGATTTAATTATGGCAGTAGGTGTTGGTATAACGATTGCATCAATTCTTGCAGTTTATCAAATATCTAGAAATACAAGAATAAAAGCAAAAAGACAAAGAAGTTTTTGTGATATTAAAAATAAGAATATAGAAATTATTAAAATTGATGGCTCATTATTTTTTGGTACGGTTTCGCATTTAGATAGTAGATTAGATAATATACCTTCTTTTAAAAAAGTTATACTTGATTGTAAAAATGTTTCATTTTTAGATATATCAGCTATTTTTACTTTAGAAGATATGATTACAAAATTAAAAAATAGAAATATTGAAACATTACTTGTTTTAAAACATGGACATAAAAGAGATATTATTGATGTTGATACCGATGGCTCTTTTTCAAAAAATAAAATGTTTTTTAAACTTGAAGATGCTATTGACTATACTCAAAAATTAACTTTAAAACATAATGTCTAAGATATATTTATTAAATAATTTAAAATATGAAGGTATTGAAAACTTAGAAGTTTTTGGTATTGAATATTTAGAATCTGCTATTGATTTATCAATATATGATGCATTGGTTTTTACATCAAAAAATGCAATATATTCTATTGACTCTTTTAATAAATCTTGGAAAACTATACCTTCATATGCAATTGCTCCTAAAACTGCAAAGATTATAAAAGATCATGGAGGAAATCTCATTTTTACCGGTGTTTCATCTCATGGGAATGAGTTTGCAAAAGAGTTGAGTTGCTTACTTAAAAATAAAAAAGTATTATATATTAGAGCTTTAAAAACAGTATCTAATATTAGTAATATTTTAAAAGAAAACGATATTGATGTAGATGAATTAATTGCGTATAAGACTTCATGCAAAAAATCTACTAAAATACTTGAAGAAGGTTCTGTCTTTATATTTTCTGCACCTTCAAGTGTAGAATGTTTTTTTAAAAATTATAAATGGAGTGATACTTATACTGCAATAGCAATTGGAAAAACAACTGCAAAATATTTGCCTTCAAATATTAAATATTATGTAAGTGAAAAAACATCAATTGATGAATGTATAAAACTTGCAAAACAACACTTACTTTAAACTCAAATTCAATCATCTTTAGATAGAATATCGCCATCTAAGTAGTACGGGATTTCCATTGTTGAGGGTCCGATACTGTATTTGTGCGTGTAATTGTAGAAGTATGGTGTGCAGTGATTCATTATGTTCTCGCTCCTAATGTACTCCTCTTATATGCAGTTATTGGCTTTTTAGGGCCAAGTTGATGGTTAACGGCTACTTGGATATTCAAATAAATTTAATAAATTATAATAATAATAATACAAGGAATAATCGTGAATATATTAATACTTGGTAGTGGTGGTAGAGAATACTCTATTGGATTAGCAATCTCTAAAGAAAATGAGCATAACTTATTTTTTATGCCAGGAAATGGTGCTACTGATAATTTAGGGACAAATATTAATATTAAAGATTATAATGAATTAGCTTTGTGGGCTAAAGACAATTTAATAGATTTGACAATTGTAGGACCAGAAGCTCCTTTAGTAGATGGTGTTGTTGATATATTTAAAGAAAATGACTTAACTATTTTTGGACCAAGTCGTGCAGCAGCACAATTAGAGGGTTCAAAAGTTTATATGAAAAATATATTAAAAAAATATAACATACCAACAGCAGCGTTTATAGAAACAAAAGATGAAAAAGAAGCTCATAATTTTATTGATACTATGAGTGTACCAATTGTTGTAAAAGCAGATGGATTATGTGGTGGAAAAGGTGTAATTATTGCACAAAGTATCCAAGAAGCAAAAGATGCAGCATCTGATATGCTAGCAGGAACTTCTTTTGGTGATGCAGGAACTTCAATAGTTGTTGAAGAATTTCTTGATGGTTATGAACTTTCAATTTTTGCTATTTGTGATGGTGAGAATTATGTAGTATTACCAGCTGCACAAGATCACAAAAGAATAGGTGATGGAGATACAGGACCAAATACTGGTGGAATGGGTGCATATGCTCCAACTCCATTAGTTAATGATGAAATTTATCAAAAAGTAGAAGATAGAGTTATCATACCAACTTTAGAAGGTATGAAAAAAGAAGGAGCTCCATTTGAAGGTGTTCTTTTTATTGGAGTAATGGTAGTTAATGGTGAACCAATTATCTTAGAATACAATGTAAGATTTGGTGACCCTGAATGTGAGATTTTAATGCCTTTACTTGAAACACCAGTTTCAGAATTATTTTATAAAGGTGCAACAAAGCAACTTGATAAATTAGATATAAAAATAAAAAATGAGTTTGGTGTTGGTGTTGTAATGGCAAGCGAAAATTATCCATATTCAAGTTCAACTCCAGCTGAAATAATTATTGACAATATAGTAGATTTAGATTTATTAAATAACTCTCATATTTCTTATGCAGGAGTGTCTAAAGAAGATGGGAAACTAATGGCTGATGGTGGACGAGTTCTTGTTTGTGTTGGTTTTGGGAATAGTATTAAAGAAGCTAGAGATAGAGCTTATGAGCTTTGTGGTCAAGTGCATTTTGCTGGGAAAAAAATCAGAACTGATATTGCATATCAAGCATTAAAGTAGTTATATGAGTAATGATACAAATGATTTACAATTAGCATCAATGAGATCAAGAGCTGTTGCGTTTGTAATTGATGATTTACTTGTAACAGCTATTGTTCTTATTATTTTTTGGGATAATATAATGGCTGTAAGTAGTGATATGAATGCAATGATGTATTTTATTCAAACAGATTTAGTAATGCCTTTATTACTTTTAAAACTAGTATATCAAGCAGTGTTTGTTTGGTATTATGGTGCCACAGTAGGTAAAATTGTAGCTAAAATTAGGGTTATAGATACGGATACTTGGGGTCAAGTATCACTATTTTCTGCGATTTTAAGATCAATAGGAAGAATTTTTTCAGAAATGTTCTTTTATATAGGTTTTTTAATTGGATTTTTTAATGATGGGAAAAAAACATTCCATGATTTAATTGGTAAAACATTGGTTGTAAATGCTTAAAAATAATGTAGCTTCTTTATTATTAATTTCTTCCATAGCCACGGTAAATGCAGCTGAATTAAAAAATGAAAAATTTCAACTAATATCTGAGAATATAAACACTGAAAACAATATTGTTACAGCAACAGGGAATGTTATTGTTTTTTCTCCAACATACTATCTTAGTGCATCAAAAATTATTTATAATAAACTTGAGGAAACTTTTGAATTATTTGATAATGTATTAATTCTAAAAGATAATAATATTCAAACACAAAGTGATTATGCTTTAATTAATTTGAAAAAGGATTCATATTCTCAAACACCTGTGCTTCTTTTTGATAAAGAAAGTAATCTATGGGTTAATTCAAAAAAATCTACAAAAGAAAATACTAATATTGCATTAGATAGTTCAATAATTTCGTCATGTGATTGTGTTGATCCTGCATGGAGTATTAAAGTATCTTCTGCAACTTACGATACAGAGAATAAATGGGTACATGCATATAATCCAAGATTATATTTTAAAGATGTTCCAGTATTTTATAGTCCTTATTTAGGTTTTCCTACAGATACAACTAGAAGAACAGGTTTATTACCTCCTACTATTGGGTATTCAGGTAATGAAGGATTATATTATTCTCAATCTTTATTTATTGCTCCAAAGGCAAATTATGATTTAGAAATAATTCCGCAAATTAGAACACAAAGAGGTTATGGTGCTTATTCTTATTTTAGATATGCAGATTCTCCATACTCTTTACTTAAATTAAATGCAGGATTTTTTAAAGAAAAAGGATCTTATCAAATAGAGAATGATTTGGATAATCAAAAACATTATGGTTGGAGTGTTGATTATCAAAGAACAAAACTTTTCTCGAGTAAGAATCATCAAGATGGTTTATATGCATCAATCAATTGGTTAAATGATGTTGAATATGAAACATTAGAAGATGAAGAAAATACTGTTTCTACTGATCAAAAAGTTGAATCTAAAATAAACTATTTTTATAATACTCCAGAATATTATGGTGGAGTATATGGTAGATACTATATTGATACTTCCAAAGATTCTAATGATTCAACTTTACAAGAACTTCCTCAAATTCAATTTCACTCATATAACAAAGAATTATTTGGGATAGATAAACTTATATATTCAATTGATACTAAATATAGAAACTATACAAGAGAAGAAGGTTTAACAGCAAATCAATATGAAATTTCTTTACCTATAAATTATAATAAATATTTTTTAAATGATTTTTTATATCTTAATGTTGAAAATAAACTTCTAGTTAGTAAATATAATTATTCAAATAATACTTCGAATTATGAAGATGGGACACTTGTACAAAATGAGTTTAAAGTTTCTGTTGGTACAGATTTAATTAAACCTTATGATAATTATCTCCATACTATAAATTTTAATGTAAGTTATTCTCATCCTGAAAGTTTAGAAGAAGATGGAGATTTATATGGAATCACTACAACTGATAGTACAAGTGAATTATCATCTTTTCCTAATACAGAAGGAAATAGAAATATAAACATATCTTTAAATCAATCTTTATATGATAATAATAATTTAAATCAAATTATAAATCATAAGTTAACACAATCAATTTTATATAATAGTGTAGATGAACCAAAATTACAAAATACTGAGAATTATATTAAATTAAATTATCAGAATGGTTCGATATCAAATCGACTTGTTTATAATGTTCAAGATAAACAGTTTATTGAAACTTCATTTGATGCTACTTACAAACTTGATGATTTGTCTTTAAGTGTTGGTTATTATAAATCAAAAGATACAGAAAATCCATATACTGATAATGAAGATTTAGAATCATATCGTGCACAAGCAGATTATCAACTTTCTAAAGATTATAAAGTATCTTATTATGAAAATTACAACCTTCTAGAAAAAGTTAGAAGTAAACAAGGAATTAGTTTAAATATAAATGATAGATGTTGGAATTTAGATATTAAATATGAAAGAGAAAGAGTTCCTTCTACTACTAGTAGTAGCACAAGTGATGGAATAGATCAAAAAATTGTATATTTTAATTTAGAACTTAAGCCACTTGGTGGAATTAATCAAAAGTATAAGGAAGATTAGATGACAACTGACCCTATATTTTTTAAAAATAGAGAAGTTGCAGCATATAGACTACTTGATATTTTACCAATTGATAAAATGAAATTAGAGGATTGGACAGTTTTATCTACATCTTATGGAGGATATCCAATTGCTAAGATTATTGCTAAAGAGTTAAATGCCCAATTAGATATGATGTTTTCTAAAAAGATTTATGCTCCTAATAATCACGAATGTGAAATTGCTATTGTTACTGAAGTTGAAGAAGTTTTGATTCATGAAGAACTTGTAAAAGTATTTGATATAAGTTTAGATTTAATTTATGGACAATCAAAATTTTTATATGATAATGAATTATCATATGAAGTAAATAAGTTTAGAGATGATAGGAAATTAACAAATTTAAATGAAAAAAACATATTACTTATAGATGAAGGATTAAATACTGGTTTAACAATGATGGCATGTATTAAAAGTGCAATTAAACTTGGTGCAAAATCAATATCAGTTGCAACACCTGTAATACCAAGTGCAAGTATTCAAACGATTGAATCAATTGCAGATGACTTGTATTATGTAGAAAAATTAGATCACTTTATATCTATTAATTTTTATTATGATACATTAAATGAATTAAAATTTGAAGATATAGAAACAATAAAAAAGGATTAAAATAAAATGTCAACAGTTTGTGAGTTTGAATTAAATAAGAAACAAGAAATTTTTGAGTTTGGTAAAGTTGCCAAACAAGCTAATGGGTCAGTATTAGCAAAATTAGGAAATGCAGTGGTTTTAGCTACAGTGGTTAGTGAGTTTGATAATCCTGTAAGTGAAGATTTTACTCCTTTAACAGTTCAATATATTGAAAAGACTTATGCAGCAGCTAAGTTACCAGGTGGTTTTATAAAAAGAGAAGCAAAGCCAAGTGAATTTGAAACATTAACTTCAAGAGTAATCGATAGAAGTTTAAGACCATTATTTCCAAAAGGTTATGTGTACCCAACAACAATTACAGTTATGGTTTTAAGTGCAGATAAAGATGTTGATTTACAAGCTTTAGCTTTAAATGCTGCAAATGCTGCTTTATATACTTCAAATCTACCAATTAAAAAATCAGTTTGTGGTGTAAGAGTTGCTAAAATTGAAGGTGAATATATTGCTAATCCAAAAATGAGTGAGCTTGAAAATTCTACACTTGATTTATACATAGCTGGTTCTAAAGATGAATTATTAATGATTGAAATGAAATCTATTTCTTCATCTGATATGGTTGAAGTTGATATTGAAGCATTTACAAAAGTTCATAATTCAAATGAAATGAATGAAGCTGATTTAGTTGAAGCTATTGCTTTTGCTCAAAAATCATTACATGAAGCAAATACTGCTTATGAAGCTGGATTTGAAGAAGCTTGTAAAGAAATGAAAGATATTGAATTAGTTGAATTTAAAATTCCTGAAGAAGTAATTGTTTATGTTAGAAATACTTATTCGTCAAATATTACAGAAGCTATTAAAAAGTTAGCAAAAAGTGAAAGAGCAACTGAACTTAAAGATCTTGCAAAAATGATTGCAATTGATGATCATTGTACAGAAAATGAAATTGAATTTTCTGTAGTATACGAAGCAGTATCTGTTGTAAAAAGAGAAATTGTAAGAGGAATGATTGTAAATGAAAAAGTAAGAGCTGATGGAAGAGGGCTAAAAGATGTTAGACCAATTTCAATAGAGACTAATATTTTACCATCTGCACATTCTTCTTGTTTATTCACACGTGGTGAAACACAAGCTTTAGTTGTTGGAACATTAGCTGGTGCAAAAGATGGTCAAATGTATGAAAAACTTACTGAAAAATCAACTTCAATTGAAAATTTCATTCTTCACTATAACTTCCCAGGTTTCTCTGTAGGTGAAGCAAAACCAATGTTTGGAGTAGGTCGTCGTGAATTAGGTCATGGTAACTTAGGTAAAAAAGCACTTGAACCAACAATTGATGATGATTATACTGAAACAGTAAGATTAGTATCAGAAATTCTAGAATCTAATGGTTCTTCTTCAATGGCGACTGTTTGTGGTGGTTCTTTAGCACTTAAAGCAGCAGGTGTTCCAATTTCAGATTTAGTTGCAGGTGTTGCAATGGGAATGGTAGTTGAAGATGGAAAATATTCTGTATTAACTGATATTATGGGTCTTGAAGATCACGATGGTGATATGGATTTTAAAGTTGCTGGTACAAATAAAGGTATTACTGCTTTACAAATGGATATTAAACTTGGTGGAATTGAATTAAATGTTTTAGAAGAAGCATTATTACAAGCTAAAGAAGGGCGAGAACATATTTTAGGTCTTATGGAAACAGCAGCAGAAGAAATAATTCCAAGTGATGCATTACCTTTAATTGAGCAATTTGCAATAGATCCTAGTAAAATAATGGTTGTAATTGGAAAAGCTGGTTCAACAATTAAAGAAATTATTGAAAAATTCTCTGTAGGAATTGACTTAGATAGAGATAGTGGAAATGTAAAAGTAAGTGGAAATAATAAACAAAATGTATTAGATGCTTGTGAACATATTAAAACTATTTCTAATAATGCAGTATCTAGAAAATCTCCATCAAAAGATTTAAATTTTGAAAAAATATATCAAGTAGATGATGTTTTAAGTGGAAAAGTTGAAAGAATTGTTGACTTTGGTGCATTTATTTCTTTACCTCAAGGTGGAGAAGGATTACTTCATATTTCAAAAATATCTAAAGAAAGAGTTAAAAATGTTTCTGATGTTTTAAGTGTTGGAGATGAGATAAAAATAAGAGTTTTAAAAGTAACAAAAGATAGAATAGAATTAGCTTCTAATTCAATTTAATAATTAACCCTGATTTAATATTTCTTACGTTAGTATAGATAAATAATTTTCTAATATACAACGTAAGGGGTACTAATATGGCCAAGCTTTTAATCGTAGATGATTCTACAATGTTAAGAGATATGTTAAACTACGCATTAACTGAAGGAGGTTACACTGAAGTAACTGAAGCTATTGATGGTGTAGATGGTTTAGCAAAAGCTAACAGCACTGATTTTGATTTAATAATAACTGACGTAAATATGCCAAATATGGATGGTCTAACACTTATTGGCGAACTAAGAAAAATTCCAAAATATTCAAAAAAACCTATTCTAGTACTAACAACTGAGAGAAGTGATGAAATGAAAACCAAAGGTAAAGCAGCAGGGGCTACTGGTTGGATTGTTAAACCTTTTGTTCCTGATCAATTATTAAAAGCCGTAAACATTGTATTAAGCAGATAATTAAAGGATTTAAATATGTCATTTGATATTTCCAAATATAGAGAAATGTTTTTAGAAGAAGCTGAAGAACTTTTTGAATCAGCTGATAATGTACTTTTAGAAGCAGAAAATAATGGCTCATTAACTGATGATGAAATGGGACAATTATTTAGAGATGTACATACATTAAAAGGTAGTGGTGCATCTGTAGAATTAAAACTTTTTGCAGAATTTACTCATGATGTTGAAAATATGATGGATAAATTAAGAAATCATAAAATTGTATTTATCCCAGAAATGGCAGGAACTTTAATTGATGCATTAGATGTAATGAAAGAGATTTTAGATTTAGAAGTTGCAGAAAACCTAGATAGAGAAACTTTTACTGAAATGACTAGTGCTTCATTAAAAGAAGTTCGTTCATATACAAATGTTACTACTGTTGTTAAAAAAGAAGAACCTATTGTAGTTAAAACATTAGTTGTTGATGATAATGATAATTTTGGTTTCTTTGATGAAGAATTAAATAATCAAAAAAATAATAACTCATATGGATTATTTGCAGATGATATAGATGAAAATCAAGAAAATTTTGGTTTCTTTGATGAAGAATTAGAAGAAGTAGCTAATAATTATGTTGAAACTTCTTTGGATAATAAAGATAAAGAGAATTTTGGTTTCTTTGATGATGTTCCATCTTTAACACCTGATGCAGTTATGGAAACTAATGAAATTGAAGAAAAGAAAGATACTTTAATTCCTAGTACTACAAATAATATGACTACTCCTTTAGATGAAGAAAGTGTTCAAAAACCAACAAGTAAAGTTTCTAGAGAAATAAAAGAAAAAATTACAAAAAAAGCATCAACAAATAATAATATTAGAGTAAATCTTGATAAAATTGATTTACTTATGAATAATGTAGGAGATTTAGTTATTACTAATGCAATGCTTACACAATTTTCATCAACTATAGAAGATACAAAAACAAGAAATTCTGTACTTGAAAGATTAGAATTATTGGAAAGACATATTCGAGATATGCAAGATTCTATTATGAGTATACGTATGGTTCCTATGGAATCAATCTATTCAAAATTTCCAAAAGTTGTAAGAGATATTTCAAAAAAACTTGGTAAGAAAGTAGAATTTAAACATTTTGGAGATAATGTTGAAATTGATAAAGCAATGATTGAAGGTTTAACAGATCCATTAATGCATATTATTAGAAATTCACTTGATCATGGTTTAGAAACACAAGAAGAAAGGGCATTAACAGATAAAACTAATATTGGCTCTATTATCATTTCAGCAGAACAGGCAAATGGTCAAATGATTATTACAATAGAAGATGATGGACGAGGAATTAATGTAGAAAAAGTTGCATTAAAGGCTTTAGATCAAGGACAAATTGATGAAAATCAATATAATAATATGAGTGATAATGAAAAAGCAATGCTTGTATTTGGTGCTGGAGTATCAACTGCAGATGAGATTTCAGAAATTTCAGGAAGGGGTGTTGGTATGGATGTTGTTAAAACTAATATTCAAAAACTAGGTGGTGATCTTAAGTTAGATACAACCTTAGGTAAGGGGACTACTCTTACAATAATGTTACCTTTAACATTAGCAATACTTGATGGTTTAGATATCGCCGTTAGTGATCAAAAATATATTTTGCCTTTATCTTCGATTGTTGAATCATTGCAACCAACTTCAGATATGATTAAAAAAATTGGTGATGGGACACAAGATTTATTAATGTTAAGAGAAGAATTCATTCCTGTAGTACGCATACATCAACTATTTGGATTAAAGAAAAGTTTTGAAAATTTAGAAGATGGAATGCTTATTGTCGTGAAATCAGGTAATACAAAAGTTGCATTATCAATTGATGAATTTTTAAATCAACATCAAGTTGTGGTAAAACCATTAGATAAAAACTTTAGATCTGTTCAAGGTATTGGTGCTGCAACAGTAAGAGGTGATGGTAGTATCGGATTAATTTTAGATGTAGTTGGTATTATTAATGCTCAAATTAACATTGAAAGAAATATAAATAAGGCAAAAAAAGCTTCATAAATGAGTTACTCTACAGATGATATTCATAAAAAAGTAAAAAAACTTCTGTATGCATTAACTGGTATTACTCTTGCAGATAATAAAGATATAATGATATCTAACAGAATTGATAAGTTAAAAAGAGATAGTAAATATCAAGGTAATATTGAAGATCTTCTTAAACTAATCGAAAATGGTTCATATGTTACTGAATTTATCAACTCTTTTACCACTAATAAAACTCATTTTTTTAGAGAAGATTTTCATTTTTTGGATTTAAAAAATAGAGCACTCCCAAATCTTGCTAAATCAGGAAATAAAATTAATATGTATTGCTCTGCTTCTTCTACAGGTGAAGAACCATATTCTATGGCAATGACAGTTTTAGAAGTACAAGATAAAATAGGAAAAAGACTAAATGCATCTATAATTGCTACAGATATTGATACAAATGTTTTACAATATGCTGCAAATGGAGTATATAGATATTCTAAATCTTCAAAGGAATTTCCATCTTGGATTAAACCTTCTAAATATTTTAAGCGGAGAATTCAAAGAAATTTATCAGGTGAAGAAATACTTATTAAAGTAAAAGATGAATTAAGAAAGATGTTATCTTTCGAGGTAATGAATTTAAATGATGATTCTTATCCTTTTGCAAAAAATCAATTTGATATTATTTTTTGTAGAAATGTTCTTATTTATTTTTCTTCTTCAGATCAAAATAAAATATTAAAAAGACTCTTTTCTTATTTAAAAATTGGAGGAACATTGTATTTAGGACACTCTGAGAATCCTCAAGATTTGGTTAATTATGTAAAAAGAGTAGGGCAAAATATTTTTATTAAAGAGAAGGAAATTTTTTGATTATAATCGGACATAAAGATGGAAGTATTGAAAAAACTTCTGCTATAAGATATACACAAAAAACAAAAGGTTTCTTTACTCACACAGTAATTGGTGGAGAATTTGCAGTTGGAAATGATATTGAAGAAATTGCTTTTAAAACTTTGTTAGGATCTTGTGTTGCCATTATGTTTTTTGATAAAGTTAATAAAATTAAAGGGATGAATCACTTTTTACTTCCTACAACAGATAATAACAATGATGATATGAAATATGGATTGTATTCTGTTGAAGCAATGCTTAATGAAATGTATAAATTAGGATGTAGCAAAAAAAATATGGTTGCAAAAATATCTGGTGGTGCTGATATTATGCAGATTAATGTTTCATCTGAATCTATTGGACAAAGAAATGTGGAATTTGCAAAAGACTTTTGTAGATCAGAAGGTTTTACCTTAATAAGTGAACATACACGAGGAGAACATGGTAGATTGATCTTACTTGCTAATGATTTTAAAACATTTATTAAAGTTACACAAAAAAGTGAAACAGATAGTAAAATTGTATCTGAAGAAAAATCTTTACAAAAAGAGATTACAAAAGCACCAGTTATCAAAGAATACGTTGGTGCAGTTGATTTATTCGGAATTGAAAAGGAAGAAGCTCAAATGGAAATTGAACTTTTTTAGATTTTATGAAATAGGGTGGTTCTTTGTGTATACAGTTTTAGTTATTGATGATTCAGCTTCAATGAGACGAATCTTAAAAGATATGATTAATGATATAGATGAGTTTGAAGTTATATCAAGTGCTGTAGATGCTTTTGATGCTAGAGAAAAAATAAAGCAATATGAACCTGATATGGTAACTATTGATATAAATATGCCTAAAATGAATGGTGTTGTTTTTTTAAGAAACTTAATGAGACTTCATCCAATGCCTGCTGTTATTATTTCAGGAGAGGGCGTACGTGGCAATGATATTTTTGATGATGGAGCAGTTGGTTTTATTCCAAAACCAGAAGCAAAAGAATCAATGATATCTTTTCACAAAAGAATAAAAGAAACTCTCTTAAGTTTAACTTTCTTACTTAAAAGATATACCTTGAAGAAACCTAAAGCTTTAATTCAAAAAAAAAGTACCATTCAGGAAATTGAATATAAAATTCATCCTGATGATGTTATTCCTTCTCGTCCAATAAAAGGGAAAGGAGATAAGATAATTGCAATGGGTTCTTCAACAGGTGGTGTTGAAGCTTTATTAAAAATTTTTTTAGAACTCCCTTCCCAATTACCTCCAATATTAATTGTTCAACATATTCCTTATGGTTTTTCAAATTCACTTGCTCATAGATTAAATGATAATTCAGAAGTAATTGTTAATGAAGCAAAAGATGGTATGATCTTAGAAAAAGGACATGCATATTTAGCTCCTGGTAATATGCATTTAACAATTGAAAAAGCAAGATTAGGATACAGAATTAAATTATTAGATACAAAAAAAGTTAGTCAGCATAAACCAAGTGTAGATGTTTTATATAGATCTGTAAATAATGTTATAGGATCAAGTGCAATGGCTATAATTATGACAGGTATGGGTGATGATGGAATGATAGCAATGAAAAATATGTTTGATAATAATGTTTATACAATTGCACAAGATGAAAAATCTTGTGTAGTATTTGGTATGCCAGCAAAAGCTATAAAAATAGGAGCAGTAAAAGATATTATTCCATTAGATAAAATTGCACAAAATATTATACATTATTCAGAAGGTAAAAAAGTTTAGATATTTTACTATTTATATCTTTGTTTGAAAATTATAGTTTTCAAGACTAAAATGACTTATTTTTAAGTAAAAAAACTTTTCATTTTTACTTAAAAAATATCTGTAGTTTGTTTTAATCTATCTTTATCAAAATGTGTATATATTCTAGATGTATTAATATCTGCATGTCCTAATGATTCTTGAACTAATATTAAATCTTTACTTTTTTGATAAAGCATTGTAGCAAAAGTATGTCTTAACATATGAGCACCATTTTTTTCTTTTCTTATTCCAACACTTAAAAGTATTTTTTCTACTATACTACTAATATAAGCTTGGCTTAGAGGATTACCTTTTTGATTACATAAAAGTAAATTATTAGAAGAAGATTTAACTTCATTCCATTCTTTTAAATCTTTTCTAATAATTTCTTCTTTAATCATAACAACTCTAGGCTTATTTCCTTTTCCTCTAACTTGTATAATATAAGCATTGCCATCTTTATTAAAATCTTTTAAATCAATATTTATTGCTTCGCTAACTCTTATTCCTGTGTATAGAATTATTTTTATCATAAGTCTATTTCTTGCAGCTATTTTTGAACTAAAGGGATAAGATTCAATTGCTTGTATAAAAGTACTAACTTCATCTTTTTGCATAAAAGAGGGTAGTTTTGTACCAGATTTCCCAGATAGACCACCCCAATTTTTTAATTCAATTCCATATCTATAGACATTTCCATTTTCTGCTTCATTTTGTTTATCTAAGTAATTAAAAAAGGTAATTAAAGCAATTCTATAGTTTTTCTTTGTAGCATCTGATAATGTACTTGTTTCAGTAGCTAAAAAATCACTTAGTAATTCTTCATCAATTTCTTTCATAGATGCAGCACCATAATTAATTAAAAAAGTATATAATTTTTCAAGTGGTATATAATATACATGAATACTATTAATTCCTATATTTCTAACTTCCTTAACTACAAGTTTCAATTCCTTAATTGAATCAAAACCTAATATTAGTTCTTGAAGTATTTGAGCTAAACGTTCTTTATTGTTAACTTGTCTATTTGATAAACCTGTAATTTTATTTCTAATAAACCTTGATAACCAAAACAAGTATGTATTTTTAAATGAAGCTTCACAGTCTAATGGGTATTTCAATTTTAACCTTTTAATCAAATATATACTATTTACTTTTGGAAACTATAATTTCCAAATTATAATATATTTACTATTTTGTTGTTCTATTATACTAAATATAACGCTTGTTTTCAAGACTAAGTTAAACTTAGAAAAGTATAATACTTAAAATATTATATTAAAGGCTTAAAATGAGATATGATCTAGATTTTACTAATAATTTTGATAAAACCTTATTATTCTGGATTGAGCGTTTTGTAAGATATAAATTAACATCATTATCAAATAGACAAGTTAATGATAAAGATAAACTTGCACTTATTATAAAAAAGTTAATAATTGGAACTTCTTCAATTGAAGAATTATCAATATTAGTAAAAGATGCTAGAAATATTGGTTTAGCTGGAATTAATACATATTTTAATCCTTTAGTAAAATTCTTTAACTTTTTAATAGATTTAGGCTTAGCTTCTATGAAAGAAATTGATGAAGAATTACTAAGTGATTTTTTAGCTTCAAGCACTAGTAGATTATCAGATGCTACAAAGAAAAATTATAGAATCGCCCTACTTGGACTTTTTACTTATATTGATAAACAAAATGAAACAGAAAATGGTAATTCATATATGTATAAGATTGAGTTGAAAAACTGGGGTGGTCTATCTGGGAAATCTGGTACAAAACTACCCTCTTTTATGAATAAAGATGAAATCAATAAGTTCTTAATTGCAATAGATGAATATAAGTTTACAGAAAAGACATCATATAGAAATAGACTAATTATAAAAATGATAATTTATACAGGTATTCGTGTATCTGAAATGTTAAATTTAGATTTAAAAGATATTTATAAAGAAGAAGATGTTTATTTATTACAAATAAAAGGAAAAGGTAATAAACCAAGAGTTGTTATGATTAAAGCAAATATCATAGAAAATGATTTAAATAACTGGCTTAAAATAAGAGTATGCAATGATAATGATTTATTAGTTTGTAATCAAAAAGGCAATAGATTAAGTCAAAGCTATGTTAGTCGTGTAGTTGAAAATATTTTAATTAGTGCAGGTATTAGAAAAGAAAAAAATGGTGCTCATATGCTACGACACTCTTTTGCAACTCTTTTATACCAAAAACATCATGACTTGATTTTGGTTCAAGAAGCATTAGGTCATGCAGATATTAATACATCTAGAATATATACACACTTTGATAAAAATAGATTAAAAGCCACTACAAATATAATGGATTAAAGGGGTATTATAACTACCAGAAAGAAGCTGTTTCATAAACTGAAGTTTGATTATTGTCTAATTCTAAATAGATATTATCATTATAATCTATGTATAAGTTATAATCCCCTAATGAAAGAGTATTTTCTATATCTTTTTTATTTAAATAAATGTCCTCAGAATATTCACTTAAGTCTGATAAATAGTACTCTACCATAGAAGGGGCCATAGTATTTATGGCCTCCTCAATAGAGTTAAAATTATCAACACCAAAAGTGTTATACAAAGATATTTTATTTACTAGTGTAATCATTATTACTTTTACTAATTATTAAAACCATTTAATAATGATGCCATTCTATTTAAATCTATTTTATTATCATCAGATTTTTTTTCATTTAAATCATCTTTATCTAAATCATTAATATCTATTATAGATTCGTCTTCTTCACTCTTCTTCTCTTCATCTTCTTCTACAGTTTCCGTCTCGTCACTATTAACTGATAATTCATCTTTAGAACCACCTATTTCAACTTTTTTATTTAATAAACCTTGAATTTTTCCTAACATTGAAGATATATTTGAATTATCTTCTTCTGTATGTGTCTTAAATTCATGTACATTAGATTCTAAATCTTCTTTAGCTACTTCAAGATCAAGTATTTCATCTTCTAGTTCACTTATTTTAGTTTCTAAGTTACTATTTTTTTCTTCAAGTTCTTCATAGGCTTTTATTAAAGTATTTAAAGCATTATTTAGTTTTGAAATTGTTTCTGCATTTGTCATTTGTATTAAATCCTTATTGATATTATTATTAGATCGTTATTATTGCAAAATTTAGCTAATAATTCCATCAATTTTCAATAAAGAATCAACACTTGGCTTTCTTTGTGCAAAATTGTAGAATAATTCATCCATATTTGCAGAACCACCCTTTGATAATATAGTCTCTTTATATTTCATAGCAAGTTCTTTATTAAATATATTTTTAGAATCAATAAACATATAGAAAGCATCAGCACTTAGTACTTCAGCCCATTTATATGAATAATACCCAGCTGAATATCCACCTGCAAATATATGAGAAAAACCATTTTGAAATTTATTATATGATGGAGGAATCATAGCTGCAAATTCAGCTCTAATACTATCTAATAAATCTTGAACTTCTTTTTCACTTTTGTATAAGTCTTGATATAGTTTAAAATCAAACAATGCAAATTCAACTTGTCTAACTAATGCTAATGATGATTGAAAGTTTTTAGCTTTTATAATTCTGTTGATTGCTTCATCATCTAATACTTCTTTTGTTTTATAATGTTTAGCAAAAAGTTTTAAAACATCTTTATCATATGAAAAATATTCTAAGAATTGTGATGGAAATTCAACTGTATCCCAAGCAACACCAGAAATCCCACTAACATAAGGCTCACTTATATCACTTAATAAATGATGTAAAGCATGACCCATCTCATGAAATAACGTAACTACATCAGAATGTCTTAATAAAGATGGAGTTGTTTTTGTTGATTGTGGGAAATTACAAACAATAAAAGCTGTAGGAAGTTTTTTATCACCCTTAGCATTAATATAGTGAGAATGCCAGTTATTCATCCACGCACCCCCTCTTTTGTCTTTTCTAGCTTCTAAATCAATATATATTCTTCCAATTTCTTTATCATTAGTTAAAAGGTTATAAACTTTTACTTTTTCATCCCATGCTTGAGCGTTAACTTCAACAAATTTAACATCAAACATTTGGTGTAAGAACTCAAAGAAACCAGTAAGAACAGATTTTTGTTCAAAATAAGGTCTATAATATTCTTCATCTAAATCATATTTAGCTTTTTTTAGTTTCTCTGAATAATAAGCCATATCTGAAGATCTAAAGTCATTAATACCATCTTTAGCTGCAAGTTGTTTTAATTCTTCTATTTCTTCAATTGCTTTTGCTTTACCTTTATGACCTAATTCTTCTAAGAAAGTTATAACTTCTTCTTCTTTTGAAGCCATTTTAGTTTGTAACGAATATTCTGAGTAAGATTTAAAACCTAAGATTTTAACTTTTTCATTTTTTAAACTTAGAATTTTCTCAATTACTTTTCCATTTTCAGGTGCTCTGGTACAATACGCTTTGTATAACTCTTCTCTTTTCTCTCTAGATGTACCATATGTAATATAAGCCATATAAGAAGGTATTTGTAAAGTAAATTTATATTTAGTAATTCCATCTTCTTCAAATGCTGCAAGTTCTAAATCAGAAACAGGTATTTCTTTAACATCTTCTTTATTTTCAATAATCATTTCATAATCATTGGTAGCATCAAGAAGATTTTGTGAGAACTTATGAGATATTTCACTCAATGTTAAATTTATTTCTTCTAATCTTTTCTTTTTATCCTTATCTAAGTGTGAACCAGAAAGTTTAAAATCTCTAATTTCATTTTCTAATACTTTATTTTGTATACCATTTAAAGTAGTTTTATAGTTAGACTGTATATCTTTTAAAGCCTTATAAATATTATCATTTTGTGATATCCAAGTCTCATATTTTGAAATAACAGGAAGACATTCTTGATAAACTTTTCCAGTAATTTCAGAATTCTTAACTGAATCTATATGAAAAATTGGAGTTACAAAATCATTTATACCCTCCCCTATTTCTTCATATGGCATAACAAAATTTTCATAAGTTTTATTTTCTATTTCCATTAATTTTAATATTTCATTCTTAGATTGTTCTAATAACTTTTCTAGTAACACTTTTGAATCTGTTAATTTTTCTAAATTAAATTCTTTAAACATTTTTTAATCCTTTTTATTTATTAAATTGTATTGTAAACCCTCTATCAAACTTTTCATAGTCTTGATAGAATGTAAAACTCTTTGTGTTGAAATTTTCTAAATATTTTGTTAATGGTATTTTTTGATCAAATCCCATTTCACATAATAAATATTCAATATTTCGTTCATTTGTATCTTTTATTATATTTTTGAGTAACTCATCACCAATATTCCCTCCAAATAAAGCATTTGATGGTTCATAACTTACATTTTTTGGTAATTCATAATCATCTGCTATATAAGGTGGATTTGAAATCACTAAATCAATATTTGTTTCAGTAACATTTTCATATAAATTACTTAGTCTAAACTCTATATTTTCTTCTACATTATGTTTTATTGCATTTTGTTTTGCTAATTCAAGAGCTTTCTCATTTATATCAACTGCAATAATTTTTATATCTTTTACTAGTAATGCTAGCATTACTGATATTATTCCTGAGCCTGTTCCTATTTCTAAAACATTAACTTTTTGTTTTTTATTCTTTAATATTTCAAGTGCATTATCAATTAATAGCTCAGTTTCTGGTCTAGGAATTAATACACCCTCTTTTATAATAAATGTTTCTCCATAAAATGAAACTTTATTTGTTAAATACTCTATTGGATAATTTTGAGCTCTTTTTTTAACAAGTTTTATAAGCTCTTTTTCTTGTTCAAACTCTTTGTTATAATTCAAATGTAACCATATAGTATTTTTGTCTAATAAGTGCATCATTAATATTTCAACTTCTTTTGCTGGAATATGAGTTACAAACTTTAAATCATTTGAATATTTTCTAACTGTATCTTTTATTGTCATTTTTTACCTTTTGAAACCTAATATTATAGTTAAACTATTATGAAAAAATATTTATCCTAATATGTACAAAGCTAATTCATCAGATAATAAGAAATTTTTATTGTAAATTCTATTATTCTTTACACTAACTTTGTCATATTCAAGTAAGTCATCAATCTTTTTTAAATCATTTTCATTAAATAGTGATAAATCAACACCATTTGAACATCTAAATCCAAGTAATATTTTTTCTGTTTTTACATCTTCATCGCTTATATCTTCAAACTCCATATTAAATGGATTTTTAATATATTCTTCAATACTTTTAATAGGATAATACCGTTGTTTATTTGTATAACCAACAGCTCCTGCACCAATTCCTAAATACTCTTTATGTTCCCAATATCCATAATTATGTTTTGATTCATATTTTTTTTCTCTTGCAAAATTTGATATCTCATATTGAGTAAAATTATTCTGTTTTATATGGTCAAATATTTTATAAGATAGTTCTTCATCATCAATTTTAACTGATGATCTATCAAAGAATTTTGTACCTTCCTCAATTGTTAATGAATAAGCACTTAAATGTGTAATAGGAAGAGCAAAAGCTTGATCAAAATCTTCTTTCATGCTTTCCAAAGTATCACCTTGGACTCCGTATATAATATCACAATTAATACCATTAAAACCTATACTATTTGCATTTTGTATAGCTTTTATAGCACTTTTATTATTATGCGAACGTCCTAAGAATTTTAGCTTTGTATTATCAAAACTTTGAACTCCAAAACTTACTCTATTTACTCCATATTTATGCATATTTTCTAACCATTCATACGAGGCTGAATTAGGATTGGCTTCTGTTGTGATTTCTGCATCTTTTATTAAATAAGGTTTGATGATTTCAAACACTTCTTTATACTCATGATGTTTAACACAAGAAGGAGTTCCTCCACCTATGAAAACTGTTTCTATTTCTTTATTATGTTTTTTTACATAATTACTTAATTCATCTTTTAATTGTATTTTTAAAGCCTTCATATACTCTTGTTTTAAATGTGTTTTATCTGTATATGAATTGAAAGCGCAGTAAAAACATTTACTGTCGCAAAAAGGTATGTGTATATATAAAAGCAATTTTTAATCCTATTTTTTGTAAAATGTCCGGCTAATTATAAGGGAAAACATATTTATGACTGATAAAAATGAAATCACAAAAGATAATACCAAAAATTACAGACCAAATGTAGCAGCGATTGTGCTATCAGCGAAATACCCACATACGTGTGAAATATTTATTGCTTCAAGAACAGATGTTGATAATGCTTGGCAATTCCCACAAGGTGGAATTGATAAAGGTGAAACAGCTAAAGAAGCTCTTTATAGAGAACTAGAAGAAGAAATAGGAACAGGGAATGTAGAAATTATTGCAGAATATCCTAAATGGGTATCTTATGACTTTCCTCCTGCAATTGCAAAGAAAATGCAACCTTATGATGGGCAAATACAGAAATACTATTTAGTAAAATTAAAAAAAGGTGCAAAAATAAATATTAACACTGAAATTCCAGAATTTAGTGAATATAAATTTGTACCAACAAAAAATATTTATGATTATATAACTTTCTTTAAAAGAACAGTTTATAAACAAGTTCTTAAATATTTTAAAAATGAAGGTTATATTTAAAAAGGATAAAAACTAATATGTTAAAAGTACTTAAATTTGGTGGTACAAGTGTAGGAACACTTGAGCGAATCCAAAATGTGGCAAATATTATAAAAAAAAATAGAGATGAAGGTCATGACGTAATTGCAGTTGTTTCTGCAATGAGTGGCGAAACAAATAAATTAATTGAATATGCACAGAATTTTTCAGCTGAGCCAAATGCTGCTGAAATGGATCTATTATTAAGTTCAGGTGAAAGAGTAACATCTGCCTTATTATCAATTACATTAAATGAACAAGGTTATAAAACAACTTCTATGAGTGGTAGAGAAGCTGGAATTATTACAGATAATTCTCATACAAAAGCTAGAATAGAAGAAATAGATACAACAAATATGAAAAATGCTATTGCTGATGGTAAGATGATTATTGTTGCTGGTTTTCAAGGTGTAACAAGTAATACTCATAGAGTATCAACTTTAGGACGTGGTGGAAGTGATTTATCTGCTGTTGCAATTGCAGGAGCAATTGGAGCTGATATTTGTGAAATATATACTGATGTTGATGGTATTTATACAACAGACCCTAGAATTGAACCAAAAGCAAGAAAATTAGAAAAAATTTCTTATGATGAAATGTTAGAACTAGCTTCATTAGGAGCAAAGGTTTTACAAAATAGATCTGTAGAAATGGCAAAAAAATTAAACGTAAATTTAGTATCAAGAAGTAGCTTTACTCCAGAAGTTGAAGGTACATTAATAACAAAGGAAGAAAATATTATGGAAGAACCAATTGTAAGTGGAATTGCAATAGATAGAAATCAAATTAGAGTTGGAATGTATGGCGTTACTGATAAGCCTGGCATTGCTGCATTGATTTTTTCATCATTAGCTGATGCAGATATTAATGTTGATATGATAGTTCAAACAAGAGGACTTGATGGAACGACTGATTTGGATTTTACTATTCCGACTACAGATTTTATTGAGTGTCAAAAAGTAATGGAAAAATTTAAAGAACAATCTAAAAATATTGATTATAATGAGAATATTTGTAAAGTATCAATTGTTGGTGTTGGTATGAAATCTAATACAGGTGTTGCTTCAAAAGCATTTACTGCACTTGCAAATGAAAATATTAATATTAGAATTATCTCTACTTCTGAAATAAAAGTATCGATGGTTGTTGAAGAAAAATATGCTGAATTGGCAGTAAGATCTTTACATGAAGCTTATCACTTGGATAAATAACTGTGCAGGAATTTTTAAACTGGACAGTTGATATAATTAGAGAAGATAGATTAATATCTCCTTGGCTAGAAGAAAAGAAATATGAATGGACGCCTTTAGTTTCTAAAAATATTGTTAATTTATTAGAAAAAGGTGTTTCAGTTATTGTATTAACAGATAGAGATAGGGAATGGTTTTTAGAGTATATTTTAACAAATATAAATTCACCTAAATTAAATAGACCTTTCTTACCTTTTTATGATTTTAAATCTTTTTACAAATATATGGATAATATTAAATCTGATGATGATATTGCAAATATTAAAGATATGTTAAATATTTCATTTCCAAATGGTTATTGTTTTTGGTATATTGGACGAAGTCAGGATGTACGTGCAGTTATTCCAAAAGTATCAAAAAACTCTTTTCTATGGCTTTTTGATGAAGAACAACAAGATGCGTTTAATTTAAGATCAAGTGATGAGGCTTTGGATATGAAATTATTACAAATGTTTAGACTATATAATAGAACAGTAAGTTCTGCACTTTTTGCTGAAATAAATGTAGAGAATTAAATTATGAAAAAGATGCTTAATAAAAAGATTGATAAATCAACAATTCTAATTGTAAATGATATAAATCAAACATTAAATGATTTATTACCTTTTTATTCATCACATAGTATTAGAGTAATTAAGAATGAAGAGAAAGATGATTTCTTACTTATTCAAGCTACTCAAGCAATAAAAGAAGCATATATCGCTTCAAATGAAAATAAATATATTTTTTTATGTGGAAGTACTTTTAGAAATGAAGCTCAAAACTCTTTGTTGAAAGTTTTAGAAGAGCCACCAAGAAATGTTGTATTCATAATTCTTACAAATTCTAAGTCTTCAATACTTCCTACTATTTACTCTAGAATTCCTTTTAAGTATTTAAAAACATCATCACCTAAAAATGAAATTTCATTAAATCTATCGAAACTTGATTTAAAAGATATTTATTTATTTCTAAAAGAAAATCAAAAAATTTCTAAAAATGATGCAAAAGATGTAGTTGAATCTATTTTATTAAAAGTTAGTAAAGAGAAATTAAAATTATCAAAAAAACAATTAGATTTATTTTCACAGAGTTTAAAACTTTTAGATTTAAATTCTAGACCTATAAATATTCTAACTACTCTACTTTTATCTTTAGCGAACAAACAAAACTAAAAAATAAGAATTAATATATGAAAAATTATAAAATAAAAATAATGGGTGTTTTAAATGCAAATGAAGACTCTTTTTTTAAAAGCAGTAGATTTGATAGTAAAGAAGCCTCTTCTAAAATAGAAAGTATGATAGAAAATGGTGCTAATATTATTGATATTGGTGCAGTTTCAAGTAGACCAGGAAGTATTGCAGTTGATGAAAAAATAGAATTAGAACGATTAAAAAATATTGTTGACATAATTTATGATGAAAAATATTTTGAAAAAGTTGATTTTTCTATTGATTCTTATTCTCCTTTAGTTATCAATTACGTTTTAAATAAAGGTTTTAAAATAGTAAATGATATTACAGGTCTTCAAGATGATGAAGTATGTAAAGTTTGTTCTAAATATGATGCACAAGTAGTAATAATGCATATGCAAAACAATCCCTCAAATATGCAAGAAAAGCCTTTGTATAAAGATATTGTGTTAGATATTGATAATTTTTTTGATAAACAAATAAAAAAAGCAAAAAAATTTGGAATTAATGATATTGTATTAGATGTAGGTATTGGTTTTGGGAAAAATTTAGAACATAATTTAATGCTTTTAAAGAATTTAGATTATTTTAAACATTTTGGATATGAATTGTTAATAGGTGCTAGTAGAAAATCTATGATAGATATGATTAGTCCTTCTACAATTGAGAATAGATTAGCAGGAACTTTGGCAATTCATTTAGAATCAATTAGAAATGGTGCTTCAATTATTAGATGTCATGATGTTTATGAACATAATCAAGCAATTAAAGTTCAAGAAGCAATTAACAATATCTAAAACATGAAATACTAAAGTATTTCATGTAAAGTATTAGCTTTTTTCATCCATTTTGCTAATTTCTCATATTCTTCATTTTCAACCATTTCTCGAACATTTTTCATATGAACTTCAAATAAGTCTATACCTTTTAGTAAATTCTCTCTATTTTGTTTAAAAATATCTGTCCACATATCAGGACTTGACTTGGCAATTCTACTCATATCTTTAAATCCACCAGCAGCTAATGCGATTATTGATTTTGGATCTTCATGATTCATTACTGTATTTGCTAAAGAATAAGAAATAGCATGTGGTAAATGTGACATATAGCAAGCGTGTACATCATGAATATGTGAATTCATAAAAACAATTCTCATTCCAATATCTTGAAATATTTTGATAGCCCTATTTTTATGAAGTTCTGTATTTTCTTCTAAATCACATAAAACAACAGTTTTGCCTTCATACAAATTATCCATAGATGCTTTTGGACCTGATTTTTCTGTACCTGTCATAGGATGTGCAGCGATAAAATTTTTTCTTATCTCTTTTGGGATATTTTTTACTATGAACTCTTTTGTTGAGCCTAAATCCATAATTGTAGTTGAATCTTTAATATCTAAAAATTCTGGTAATATCGAAATAATAGTATCAACAGGAATTGCTAGAACAATTAAATCACACTCTTCTTTTAATCTTTTTATATCTACTAATTCATCCACTAAATTTAGTTCTAAAATCTCTTTTTTAGATTTTTCACTTCTTGCATATCCATATATTTTTTTAGCAATACCATATTTTTTAACTGCTTTTGCAAGAGAACCTCCCATAAGTCCTAAACCAACTATTCCTATATTCAACGTTACACCTTTTTTCATAATTTAATTTTGTGATTATATCTTAATATTTATATAAAGTGAATTTAGATATATTTATGCCTAATTATGAAATCAAGGAAAGTCGTGAAAAATAAAGTAATCCTATTTTCTTTAGCATGTGCAACAGTACTATGCGCAGATACAATACAATCTATAGAATATAATAATTTAAATAAGATATCTAAAAAAATAATAAATGAAACACTAGGTATAAAAGTTGGTGATGAATTTAATAATGACAAAATTAATAATGCAATAAAAGAGTTTTATAAATTTGGTTATTTTGATGATATAGTTGCTGTTAATAATAATGGTAAATTGCAATTGAACTTTAAAGAAAAGCCATCAATAGCTAACGTAGACATTCAAGGTTATAAAACTAGAGCTGAAGATATAGAATCATTAAAAACGATGATTAAACTTAAAAAAGGTTCTATGTATACTGAAAAAAGAGTAAAAGATGCAAAAAAGATTTTATTAGATTTACTTGAAAATGATGGATATATTAATTCTGTTGTTGAAACAGAAGTAGAAAAATTAAATGAGCATTCATTAAAACTTACTTTTTATGTAAACAAAGGTGATGAAATTATTATCAAAAAAGCGAATTATTATGGATCTGATAATTTAGATCAAAGTGATTTTGATAATGTAACTTCAAATAAAGAAAAAGAGTTTGCATCATGGTGGTTTGGTCAAAATGATGGTGAAGTTAATATTGATCAACTAAAATATGATGCAAGAAGAATTAATGAATTATATTTTGAAAAAGGTTTCTTAGATGCACAAGTTAAAGAACCATTCTTAAATATAGATTTTGCTTCAAATCAAGCAAACTTAGACTTTTTTATAAAAGAAGGAAAAAAATACACTACAAATGATATAAAAATATTTTTAGACTCATCTATTGTTGATCCAAAAGATATTTACCCTGAGTTAGATTTGATAATTGGAAATACATTTAACATAAAAAAATTAAGAAGAGATCAAGCTTATATTAAAACACAAGTTGCAAATAAAGGTTATGCTTTTGCACAAGTTAAATTTGATATACAAAAAGATGAAAAAAATTCAAAAGTTAATGTTGTATATAATGTAATCCCAGGTAAAAAGGTTTATGTAAATGATGTAAGAATTTCTGGTAATTCTAGAACATTAGATAGAGTTATTAGACGTGATGTTTATTTAGCTCCTGGAGATTTATATAATGAAACTGATTTAAATGATACTAAATCAAAATTAGGTAGATCTAAATATTTTGATAATGTTAAGGTTGAACAAAAAAGAGTATCAGAAGATAAGATTGATATTTTAATTGATGTTGTTGAAGGATCAACTGGTTCCTTAACTATCGGTGGTGGATATGGTTCTTATGATAAATTAATGATTAATGGTTCAGTAAGTGATTCTAATATTTTTGGTTCTGGATTAAGTGTCGGAATTAGTGCTGATTTATCTGCTACAAGGAGTGCATTTTCTTTAAGTTTAAATAATCCTGCTATTGATGATAGTAAGTTTAGTGGAGATGTAGAAATTCATAATACTGAGAGTGAAATAAATAGAACAGTATATGATTTAGATAAAAATACAAAGGGTTTCTCTGTTGGAGTTGGTAGAGAAATAATAAGAGATTTACGTGGTGGATTAAGATATAAACTTGATTTTATAGATGAAGATTATACATATGATGATATTTCTACTATCACAAACCCTTATGTGGATAAGGATTATATTTCTAGTTCTATTACACCTTATATAAATTATGATAATACAGATAATTATCAATTACCAAGAGAAGGTGTAAAAGCTGGTACTTCTTTACAATATGCAGGTATTGGTGGTGATTCTAAGTATTTAAAATCAACTACTTATTTTAAATATTTCAATAATTTAAATGATTATGCTGAATTAGATTGGATTTTTAGATTTAAAACTAAAGTTAGTATTCTAATCGATAATGGAGAAATTAATCAAGGGGATTCATTATATCTTGGTGGTCCAAAAACTTTAAGAGGATTTAAATCTTATTCTTTCCCTGCAAATGAAGATGGTGAAGTTACAAAACCATATAAAAACTTATGGGCAAACTCTCTTGAAATGAGTTTCCCTTTAATTCCAAATGCAAAAATGAGATGGGCTTTATTTTATGACTATGGTATGATTGGAGAAGATAGTTTTAGTGAAATTCAAAGATCAAGTACTGGTGCTGTATTAGAATGGATTTCTCCTATGGGACCATTGCAATTAATTTTTGCTAAACCTTTAGATGCTGAAACAACTGATGATACATCTACATTTGAATTCTCACTAGGGAGTAGTTTTTAATGGTTAAAAAAATGGATATATTAAATAGAAGAATAACAAATGAAGAGGCATTAGATTTAATACAAAATGCACCACTATTAGAGTTAGGTGAATTAGCAAGTAAAAGAAAACTTGAACTTCATCCTGATAAAACTACATCTTTTATTGTTGATAGAAATATTAATTATACTAATGTATGTTGGGTTGATTGTAAATTTTGTGCATTTTATCGTCATGGTCGGGATGATGAAGCATATGTATTAAAATTTGATGAAATTGATCAAAAAATTGATGAACTAATTGAAATTGGTGGAACACAAATCTTATTTCAAGGTGGAGTTCATCCAAAATTAAAAATAGATTATTATGAAGAATTAGTTGAACATATTCATACTAAATATCCTGATATTACTATTCATGGTTTTTCTGCAATTGAAATAAAATATATTGCAAAAGTATCAAAAATAACTATTTTAGAAGTTTTAAAGAGATTACAAGTTAAAGGTTTAAGTTCAATTCCTGGAGCTGGGGCTGAGATTTTAAGTGATAGAGTAAGAGATATTATTGCTCCTTCTAAAATGGATAGTAAAGATTGGATTAATGTTCATGCTCTTGCACACTCAATTGGTATGAAAACTACTGCTACAATGATGTTTGGAACAGTTGAAACTGATGAAGAAATTATTGAGCATTGGGAACTATTAAGAGATTTACAAGATAAAACAGGTGGATTTAGAGCCTTTATTATGTGGTCATTCCAAGGTGCAAATACTAAACTTTTAGAAGAAATACCAGACATTAAACCTCAATCTTCTAATAGATATTTAAGATTATTAGCAGTTTCACGGCTTTATTTAGATAATTTTAAAAATATGCAAAGTTCATGGGTTACACAAGGCTCATATATTGGTCAATTAGCTTTAAATTTTGGAGCTAATGACTTAGGAAGTACTATGATGGAAGAAAATGTTGTTAAAGCAGCAGGAGCTTCTAATAGAATGAATCAAGAAGAAATGATTAGGCTGATTAAAGACATAGGTGAAAATCCTGCAAAAAGAAATACAGCTTATGAGATATTAGAAAGGTATTAATCCTTTATGAAAAAATTTAAAAAATATTTATTTGCATTAGTAATTTTACAAGGAAGTTTAATGAGTGCTACTATAAAGCATATTGAAACAAATGGAATTAAAATTCCAGTGATTTTTGAAGAACAAAAAAGTTTACCAATTCTTAACTTACAATTAGTTTTTCAAAATTCTGGATATATTCAAGATAAAAATAAAAGTGGACTAGCAAGTCTTTCTTCACAGTTATTAAATGAAGGAACTAAAAAGTTAGGTTCAACTGCATTTGCACAAAAATTAGAAGAAAATGCAATTTCACTACAGGCATCAAATGGTTTTGAAACATTTGTAATAGAATTATCTAACTTAAAAGATGTATCTTCTAAATCTATAGATTTATTAACAAAATTAATTAAATCACCAAATTATACAGAAGATACTTTAGATAAAATCAAAACACTAAAAATCGGTGCTTTAAAAAGAAAAGAGAATGATTTTGACTATACAGCTAAAAATTTATTAAAAGCAGAGTTATTTAAAGGAACTTCTTTACAAAACCCGAGTTCTGGGACAATTGAATCAATTGAAAAAATTAATTTAAAAGACATAAAGACCTTTATCAATGATACAGTAAACTTAAATAATCTAATTATTGTAGCAGGTGGAGATTTTGATTATGAAGAATTTAAAACATTAATTACTCCTGTTTTAGAAGCTTTAAAAACTGGAACAAAAAGAAAATTAGAAGAAGTTAAGTTTGTATCAAAAAAACAAGAAGAGACTTTAATAAAAGAAACAGAACAAGCTTATATTTATTTTGGAAGTTCTTATAATATTACAGCATCAGATGAAAATAGATATATGGCAAAAGTAGCATCATTTATTTTAGGTGGTTCTGGTTTTGGTTCAAGACTTATGGAAGAAATCAGAGTAAAAAGAGGTTTAGCTTATAGCGCTTATGGTTCTGTATCAATCAATAAATCTCATACTTTTTTTAGTGGATATTTACAAACAAAAAATGAGAGTGCAAAAGAAGCACAAACTTTAGTAACACAAATTATTGAAGATTTTGTTAAAAAAGGTGTTACTCAAAATGAATTAAAAGCAGCAAGGAATTTCTTAACAGGGAGTGAACCTTTAAGAAATGAAGTTTTATCTCAAAGATTAAATAAAGCTTTTACATTATTTTATAGAGGATTAGATCAAGATTATCCCAATCAAGAGTTAAAGTTAATCGAAAATCTAAAATTAGAAGATTTAAATAAATTTATTCAATCTCATAAAGAGATTAATAATTTAACATTTGCAATAGTAAGGAAATAATTTGTTGAGATTTGCGCCAAGTCCTACAAGAAATATGGATATAGGTGATTTACGAATTGCCATTTTTAATTATATTATATCTAAGCAATTAAATGAAGATTTAACAATTAGAATTGAAGATTATGATAAAGATAAAAATATTGATGGAAAAGATAAAGAAATTCTTGAATTTTTAGCTTTATTTTCTATTGATTATTCTAGAGCTGTTCATCAAAGTGATTCTTTAAAATATCATCAAAAAATAGCTATGCAGTTATTAACACAAAAAAAAGCATTTTCATGTTTTTGTGGTGATGAAAAACTTAAAGAATTAAAAAATTATGATGGTTTTTGTGAAACATTATCTGATGAAACAGTTTTAGAAGTAAATGCACCTTTTACAGTAAGAATTAAAAAGCCAAATCAAAATATTATATTTACAGATATGATTAATGATGACTTTACTGCAAGTGTTTTAGATGTTGATTCTTTTATTATTTTAAAACATGATAAAACACCAACATATAATTATGCTTGTGCAATTGATGATATGTTAATGGATATTTCACTTGTTATTAGAGATATAAAACATTTATCTGATACTGCTAAGCAAATACATATTAGAAATGCATTGGGTTATACAAAAGAGATAAAATATGCTCATTTACCAAGTATTTCAAATGCTTCAGATAATTCACTTAAATTACTAATAGATGAAGGTTTTCTTCCTAGTGCAATTGCTAATTATTTAGTATCATTAGGTAATGTTACACCAAAAGAAATATTTACATTAGAAGAAGCTATTAAATGGTTTAAGATTGAAAATATTTCTAAAACAGAAGTAAAATTTGATATTGAAAAATTAAAATCTATTAATAAAAAGCATTTAGAACTTATTGATGATATGAGATTATCAAAAATATTAGGATTTGCAGATTTAGATATTGGGAAATTAGGAAAAATTTATTTAGAAGAAGTTTCTACTATAAAAGAATTAAAAAATAAAATTAATACTATTTTTACAGCCAAAACTACATCTAAAGGTTTAGAAGAAGAAATTTTAAAAATAAAAGAGTGCTTACAAAATGCACCTTTTTATGATAATTTTGATGAATTAAAAAAGTACATTATAAAAGAAACACAATTAAAAGGTGATGCTTTAGTTAAGCCATTAAAATATATTTTAACAGGTTCTTTAAATGCTCCTGATTTATCTAAAATTTACCCTTTAATTAAAAACTATTTAGGAGAAATCATAAAATGATAGATGCTTTTACAACATCAGTATTAACAGTAGTTTTAACTATTATATCTTTATATAAATGGGTTATTATTATATCTGCTTTATTAACTTGGGTAAATCCAGATCCTAATAATCCTATTGTACAAATGTTATATAGATTAACAGAACCTGCTTATGCACTTCTTAGAAAATTTATTCCTACAGTATTTGGTGGGATGGATCTAGCTCCAGTTATATTGATTTTTGCTTTAATGTTCATAGAAATATTTTTAAAAAATTTATTCTTTTAGAGTAGGCTTTTGAAGAAAACAATAGCCTCATTATTATGTGTACTTGTGATAAATACTCACGCTAATAATGAAATAATAAATATTACAGATAAAGATTTTAAAGTAAGTTTAGATTGGCTTGAAGATAAACCAAAATCTTATGCAAAAGATTTTTTTATTATTCAATATTTAAAACAAAATAATACAAATCCTAAAGATGCTCAAATAGCATACGAAATGTCCAAATCTAAAAATGGTAGAGTTAAGAAAGCTTTTAAAAAGTTTTCTTCTAAGATTCCTGATGAAGATTTAAAATGTTATAGAGCAAGGAGCAAAGAACTTTTAAAAGAAAGCTCTAGATGTATTGCCTTAGGTTTAAGTATTTTTGATGCAACTAAAATCTCAAAAGAAGATTTAAATATTGCAATTGAAAAGATTAAACCCTACCCTACTTTAAGAAATGACCTTAAAGTTATTGCTTCAGAAAATCCTTTTGAATCTTTACTTAATGCAAATACAAATAGGTTCTATAGATTATTTTTTAATACAAGAAGAGATTTTCGTGAAAACTTTATAGACTATGCTCTTCCTGATAGTTTTATTGATGAAATCTCAATGGATAAGGATTTTAATAGATTTGTTTTATATGCAATTCATATAGATAAACTAAATAATATCCAAAAATCATTATTTAATGTAAAAGATAATAAAAATATTACACATCAAACACTTTTTTCATTAGCATTAAATGCAATTAAATATAAAAAAGATGATGTCGCATTAAATTATTTGGAAAAAGCTTATAAAAAGGCTTATTTCCAATCATCAAAAGATAGAACACTTTTCTGGATTTATTTATTAACTCAAAATAAATCTTTTTTATATGAAGTATCAAAGAGTTGGGATAATAATATATATTCTTTATATGCAAAAGAATTATTAGAAGTTTCAATCAATAATATTTATTATAATATTGATATTCCAAATACAAAAAGTGCATTTAATACTTTAGATCAATTTGAATGGATTAAAGTTGTAGAAGATACAAGAAAAAATCTTGATGAAAATAAATTGGAGAAATATTCTAATTTATTTACTGATAACTCTACTTTACCTCATTATGCATTTGTCTTAGAAAGATACTCAAGATATAAAAAACAATATTTTATTGAACCTTATAAAAATATAATGAAAAAGTATGATATTAATAGACAAGTATTAATGTATTCAATTGGTAGACAAGAAAGTCGTTTTATCCCATCAGCAGTCTCTTTTGCTACGGCTCAAGGTGTTATGCAAATAATGCCATTTTTATCTAAATCATTAGCAAAACAATTAAAAGAACCATATAATATATATGAGCAGTTTTTACCTGAAGTAAATTTAAGATATGCAAATAAACATCTTGATTCATTAAGTAAACAATTTAATAATAATCCTTTATTTATTGCTTACGCATATAATGGTGGTGCTGGTTATACAAGAACACAATTTAAACGTGGTCTATTTAAAGAAAAAAATAGATTTGAACCATTTATGAGTATGGAACAAATTTCTTATGCAGAAACTAGAAAGTATGGTAAAAAAGTTTTAACTAATTATTATATATATAATAATCATTTAAATAAAAAGAATAAATTAACTTTATCTTCTATTTTTCAAACGTTAATTTTGCAAAATTAGCATTCGTATTAGATAAAGTTAAAATTAGTTTATCACTCTTTTTATTCTTTTTAAATTTCACTAAATAATATTTTCCCCAAGTATTCTTAGATAAAATATCTTTATACATTTTGTTTTCATAAGAAATTTCTTCAATAGATATAGGTTTTTTTGTATTCAAATAAAAAGAATATCCATTCTCTTTTATATCTTGTGTATCTGAATTAATAAAATATAAAGAAGTAATAAATGTTTCATAATCAGATTGAAACTCTTTTATATCTATATTATTTAGATAAGTAGCCCATAAAAGGACTTTTTGTTCCTCATTTATTATTACATCCGCTTTTTTTGTATATTGCATAGCTTTTGCTTCAATTTCGTTTTTCTTAAAATGTTTCAATGCAGTTGTTGATGAACATCCAATAAATATTGTTGATAATATTGATAAAAATAAAGTTTTGTACATATCTTCTCCGAGCTTTAAAGCCAATATTTTACAATACTTTAACCATCATTTAGATAAAATCCATTTTATGAAAACAAAAAGATTGGCAGTTGCCTTTTCTGGACCATCAAATAGTGGCAAAACTACAGCAATTGTTAAAATATCAAATATTTTACAAGATAGTGGCTTTAAAGTTTGTATCATAAAACACGATCCAAAAGATAAAGCTATGTTTGACAGAGTGGGAAAAGATTCATATAAATTTGGAGAGACAGGTGCAGATGTTGCTGTTGTATCTCCAAATAAAACTACATTAATGAAAAAAGAAACTTCTTCAATAGAAGAGTTAATTTATTTATTTAATGACTTTGATTACTTGTTAGTTGAAGGCTTAAAAACATTAGATTTACCAAGAATTTCTATTTTTAGAAATAGCATAGACAAAACGTATTTAAAATTCACACATGCAATTGCATGTGATGAAACAATAAATAATGATGATATTCCATCATCAATTGATAAATTAAATTTAAACTCTCCAGAAGATATAATTATCTGGATTGATAAAAACGCAAAAAGAGTATAAAAATGCAAGATATAATTAAAGCTATAGAAAAAGCTAGTATTAAGATTAAAGAGTTAATTGAGACAGGTGATACAAGTAAAAGTGAACAAGAAAATTCAACGGGTGATACTCAATTAAAACTTGATATTGCAAGTGATATTATTATTGAAGATATCTTTAAAACAATTCCAAGTATTAAAGCAATTGTAAGTGAAGAGCAAGAAAATATTGTTCCTTTACATGAAAATGGTGAATATTTAATAGCTTATGATCCTTTAGATGGTTCTTCATTGGTGGATGTAAATTTATCAGTTGGTTCTATTTATGGAATTTATAAAAACGAATTTAATGCAAAAAATATTATTGCATCTGTATATGTGGTATTTGGACCTCGTGTAGAAATGGTAGTTGCTATTGATGATGTTAAAATGTATAGACTTTTAAAAGGTAAATTTGAATTTATTCAAAAAATTGTTTTAGATGAGAAAGGTAAATTAAATGCCCCTGGTTCTACACAAAATTGTTGGGCTCCATTTCATAAAAAATTAATTGATGATATTTTTAATGATGGTTATAGATTAAGATACTCAGGAGGAATGGTTCCTGATTTACATCAAATTTTATTAAAAGGTGGTGGATTATTCTCTTATCCAGGTACTACAGATAGACCTAAAGGTAAATTAAGACAATTATTTGAAGTATTTCCATTTGCATATGTTTATGAAAAAGCAAATGGTCAAGCAGTTGATGGATATAAAAGAGCTTTAGAAGTGGAGACTACTCATATTCATGATACAACTCCTTGTTTCTTTGGCTCAAATACTGAAATAAATAGAGTTCTTGAAGTTTATAAAAAGAATGGATAATAATACAGATATAGTAATTGATGAATGGCAAATAAAGCTTGATCAGAAATTACTTGAGTTAAAAGAATGTCAAAAAAATGAATCCTTAGAATCATGTAATCCTTGTGATAAGTTTTTTGACTGTGATTTAAGAAATAAATATGTACTTGCTGTTTATGCCTCTATGAATAAAGGCTCTAACGGTGGGTTTGAATTTTAATATTATAATTTATAAAAAAGGTAAATAATGGAAGAATCTTGTAAAAATGTTTATATAACTACACCTATATATTATGTGAATGATATAGCACACATAGGCCATGCCTATACGACAATAATAGCTGATATGTTAGCTAGATATTCTAGATTAACTGGTGCAAATACATTTTTCCTTACAGGAACAGATGAACATGGTCAAAAAATTGCACAAAGTGCAGAGTCAAGAGGTAAAACTCCAAAAGAGTATGCAGATGAAGTATCAGGTAAATTTAGAACTTTATGGGATGATTTTGACATTTCTTATGATAAATTTATTAGAACAACAGATGAACAACATAAAATTGGTGTTCAACATGCCTTTTTAAAGATGTATGATAAAGGTGATATTTACAAAGGTGAATATGAAGGTTATTATTGTGTATCATGTGAGACATTTTTTACAGAAAAACAATTAGTTGATGAACAATTTTGTCCTGATTGTGGAAGACCTACTAATATTGTAAAAGAAGAAAGTTTCTTTTTCAAATTATCTGCTTATGAAGATAGATTATTAAAATGGTATGAAGAAAATGAAGATTGTATTCTACCTAGATCTAAGAAAAATGAGATTATTAATTTTGTAAAAGGTGGATTAAGAGATTTATCAATCTCTAGAACATCTTTTGATTGGGGAATTAAGCTTCCTGAATCTATGAATGAACCAAAACATGTTATGTATGTTTGGTTAGATGCTTTAATGAACTATATTACAGCTCTTGGTTATGGAACAGATGAAAAAGAGATGTCTCATTGGCCAGCTTCAATTCATTTAGTAGGAAAAGATATTTTAAGATTCCATGCTATTTATTGGCCTGCTTTTTTAATGTCTTTAGACTTACCTTTACCAAAACATATTGCAGCACATGGTTGGTGGACAAGAGATGGTGAAAAAATGTCAAAATCAAAAGGAAATGTAGTAGACCCTAAAAAAGTTGCTGATGCTTATGGATTGGATGCATTTAGATACTTTATGCTCAGAGAAGTTCCTTTTGGTCAAGATGGTGATTTTTCTCAAAAAGCATTAATGGATAGAATTAATTCAGATTTAGGAAATGACTTAGGAAACTTATTAAATAGAATTTCGGGAATGAGTGGGAAATATTTTGATTTTAAAATCACTTCTAAAGATGTAAAGAAATATCACCAAAAAGAATTAGATGAAGTAGAAAGCATTTTAGAAAATATTGAAGAATATTTATATAAAATGCAATTAAATAGATATTTAGAAGATATTTGGAAAGTATTAACAATTGCAAATAAAGCAATTGGTGATTATGAACCTTGGGCTAAAATGAAAGAAGGTAGAACTGATGAAGCAATGGCTTTAGTTGCTTTAATTACTAATATTATGGCAAGAGTTTCTCTTCTTTTAGACTCTGTTATGCCAGAAAAAATTGACAAAATTGCAACATCTCTTGGAATAACAATTGACAATGCTACTTATGTTAGATTAATTAAAAATAAAGAACTAATTCCTGGTACAACTATTACAAAAGTTGAGCAATTATTCCCAAGAATTGAAGATATTCTTTTAGAACAAGCTAAACCAGCTATTGTAGAAAAAGCAGTTGCGGAAAAAGAATCTTCAAAAAAAGATGAAGCTATTGAAGAAGATGATAATCTAATTACAATAGATAAATTTTTTGAAACAACTTTAAAAATTGGAACAATTGTAGATGCAGAAGAAGTTCCAAAATCTAAAAAACTTTTAAAATTACAAGTAGACTTAGGTGAAGGTAGAAATAGACAAATTTTAGCAGGAATCAAAGAGTTTTATTCTGCTCAAGATTTAATAGGAACACAAGCTTGTGTAGTTGCTAACTTAAAACCTGCAAAACTAATGGGTATGATTAGTGAAGGTATGTTAATGGCTGCAAAGGATGAAAATGGTTTATCTTTAATTAGACCAGAAGCACCTAAAAAAATAGGTACAAAAATAAGTTAGTGAAAATAAATTCTATTATAGATATTATTGATGGGAAACTTTTAAATTCCCCATCAATATCTTTTATATACTCTTTTAAAACTGATGTAAATAAAGTAAAAGAAGGTGATCTTTTTATAGCTAATAATTTGGATGATATTCAAATAGCTGTACAAAAAGGTGCTTTTGCTATTATTACAAAAAGTATTTATCCTATAATAGATAATGAAATTGCTTGGATAAAAGTAGATGATATTAATACTATTATTATAAAACTTATTAGATATAAATTAGCCAACTTTAATCTAAAAGCTTATTTCTGTAATGATATAAGTTATGAATTGCTTACAGTTTTTTCTTCTAATGAGAAAAAAGTAAAACTAATTTCAAAAGATTTAGGTAAATTTATATCAACAATTGATGAAATAGATGGAAATTCAATAATCATTTCAAAAGATATTGATTTATTAAATAAACTTTATCCTAATAATACTAATTTTGAAAAAGAAAATTTTAGTATAACTAATTTAATTGAACATTCTATTTTTGAAGTTTCTTTTACTTATAAAGATACTTATTTTCAAAGAATAAAAATACCAAGTATTTATATAGAAGATTTTATAAGAGTTTATAATTTTCTTAGTCTTAATGAATTCGATGATTCCAAATTAAAGAATTTTAATTTCTTTAAACCAATCTTTTTAGATAAAAATTTAACTATTATTGAATTTGGGAAAAGTAATAAGTTTATTATAGTTCAAAATGAGCCTTCTTTAATTAATAAAGAGATTAATTATTTAAAAGATAAGTTCTCTTATGCAAAAACAGTTTATATCACTTCAACTTATATAAAAAATATTTCTGTTGAGCAAATTATTGTAAAAGATATAAATAAAATAAAAAATGTTATAGAAAACCAATCTTTTAATGCCTTATATATAAGCGGTTTTAAGTTTGAAGATATACAACAAATTCTATTAAAAAAAGAAAAAGAATTATCTCTTTTCTAATTTTAAATCTTAATATTAATACACTGATCCAAAAGAGCTTATAACTTTGCCCATAATTTTAATATCTTTATTACTTAACACCTGTGAAGGATAGTCCTTATTATCCGAAATAATGTCTAATTTTCCATCAACTCTTTTCTGTATTCTTTTTACAAATAATCCATGTACTGTTGTAAAAGCGTATATACCATCTCTTGAACAATCATTTTTTGATTTATCTAAAAATATAATATTATTATCGTTTAATGTAGGTTCCATTGAATCCCCTACTACATTAATTGCATCAATATTTTTAAGGTTTTCTTTACCACCTAAACTATTGACAAAATATGTTGGAACTTCTAGTGATTCAAAGTCATCATTATTCTCATATGCCCCTCCTCCTGCACTAACACTTATTTCTGGAAAATACTTAATCCAGTATTTATCTGTACTATCTACAAGAGAACCTGGATTTTGATTATAAAGTAACCAATTGATAGAAATTTTCTTTTTTGCACAAAAATTTAAGATATTTGAATAAGGAATCTTCCCTCTATTTTTCATAGTTGCAAAATTTGCCTGAGATAATTCTAATGAATTTGCAACATCTTTATCAAAGATTTTCCCATTTACTCCATCAGCACTTAATATATCTTTTAACTTATCAATTATTTCGCTTACAATAAGCATTTTTAATCCTTTACATAGTCTTTACACAATTATATTACATTATGAAATATAAATCAAGTATTTATCTAAAATATTTAATAAAATGTAATATTTAATAAAAAAAAGAACAAAATGATTATAAAAATAATGAAACTTTAAAATAACGCAATAAATTTTTTCATAATAATTGAACTTTATTTTTTAGCTTTTTTAAGAAAGTATTATAAATAAAACAAATTTATAAATTTAATAAAAAACAAGGATAAGTATAAATGTTAATAAAGCTACTTTAATATACTATTACACTAATAATCACATTGTGGTAACCACGGAGACTGTTATGGAAATAAACTTAGTTACGGAAGCATTTAAATTTATGTTATTAGGGATGGGTGTTGTATTCTCATTTTTAGTTATTATGATTTTTGTGCTTAAAGCTCAGGCGGCATTATTAACAAAATATTTTCCCGAAAAGAAAATAGAAGCAATTAAAAGGCCTCCCGCAACTGCTTCATCTAATGAAGCTGCGAAGGTGGCTGCTATAGTTGCAGCTGTTCAACATCATAAAAATCTAAAAGGTTAATTTTAATGTCGAAAAAGTATATAGATGTTATGGATACTACATTTAGAGATGGATTTCAATCTGTCTTTGGAGGTAGAGTTTTAATGAATGACTTTTTCCCAGCTGTAGAAGCTGCGAAAGATGCGGGTATAACTCATTTTGAGTTTGGTGGTGGAGCTAGGTTCCAATCTTTATTTTTCTACTTACAAGAAAATGCATTTGAAATGATGGATAAATTCAGAGAAATTGTTGGTCCAGATGCAAACTTACAAACACTAGCTCGTGGTATCAATACAGTAATGTTAGATACAGGTTCTAGAGAACTAATAGACTTACATGCAAAAATGTTCGCAAAACATGGTACTTCAACAATAAGAAATTTTGATGCTCTAAATGATGTTCAAAATTTAGAGTACTCAGCTGAATGTATTAAGAAGTATGGGGTAAATCATGAAGTTGTTGTTACTCTTATGGATTTACCTCCAGGATGTACGGGTGCACATGATGTTGCTTTCTATGAAAAAACACTAAGACAAATTTTAGATAGTGGACTTCCTTATGATTCTCTTTGTTTTAAAGATGCATCAGGAACTTCATCTCCTCAAAAAGTATATGAAACTATTCAGATGGCTAGAAAACTAGTTGGAAATGATACTCATATTAGATTACATACACATGAAACAGCTGGTGTATCAGTTGCTTGTTATTTAGCTGCTTTAGATGCAGGTGCAGATGGTATTGATTTAGCAGCAAGTCCAGTTTCAGGTGGAACTTCTCAACCAGATATTTTAACTATGTTACATGCTGTAAAAGGTAAAAACTATGATCTTGGTGGTTTAGAAATTGAAAAAATTCTTAAATATCAAGAAGTTTTAGGTCACCAATTAAAAGACTACTTTATCCCACCAGAAGCAACGCAAGTTTCTCCTTTAATTCCATTTTCACCAATGCCAGGTGGAGCTTTAACTGCTAATACTCAAATGATGAGAGATAATGGAACTTTACATAAATTTCCAGAAGTAATTAAAGCTATGAGAGAAGTTGTTGAAAAAGGTGGTTATGGTACATCTGTAACTCCTGTTTCACAATTCTATTGGCAACAAGCATATGCAAATGTAATGTTTGGACCATGGAAACAAATAGCACCAGGTTATGGGAAAATGGTACTTGGATATTTTGGTAAAACTCCAGTTGCTCCAGATGAAAAAATTGTTGCATTAGCAGCAGAAAAATTAAAAATGGAACCAACTAAAGAAAATCCTTTAGATATTGCAGATAGAGATGAAAAGAAAAAAATATCTGTTTGGAAACAAAGATTAGAAATAGAAGGTATTGAAGCAAGTGAAGAAAACATATTTATTGCAGCAGCTTGTGATGAAAAAGGTATTGCCTTCTTAAAAGGTGAATCACCATTAAATATTAGAAAAAATGATTCAGCTTGTGAAAATGATAAAGATTGTAATTTAGGAGAAAATAAGAATATGAGTAATGCAAATGGAAATTATACAGTAGTTGTAGATGGTCAAAAGTTTAATGTGTCAATTGCAGAAGGTAATGCTGATATACAAGTAACTCCAGTTACTTCAAATTCTAATACAGCTTCAGCTCCAGTTAGTTCAAATGGTGAAGGAGTAGAAGTACCTGCAGTTGTAAATGGTGCCGTATGGAAAATTCTTGTAAAAGAAGGTGATAAAGTTGAAAAAGATCAACAAATTATGATTTTAGAAGCTATGAAAATGGAAATTGATATTAATGCACCTGAGGCTGGTACTATTACTAAAATTTTAGTTGCAGCAAATGATGCTGTTGAAGAAGGACAAACTTTAGCCATTATTGGTTAATAGTTTTATTGGAGTAATAATGAAAAAAAGTTTATTTATTTCTATTTTCCTTTTAATGAGTTTCTTCTCTTTTAGTGCATCAGCATCAACGACTACAGTAGTTGATGCTGATACTCAAAGTGAAGAATATCAATCAAAAAGTATGACACAACTTATTGGGTCTTTTTATCAAACTACAGGATTAAGTGCAATTCTTAGTCCTAAAGAAGGTGTAAAAGATTCGCACGGTAATGATATGAGTATCTTCGCACAAAGTAGCGGTAGAGTTATCATGATTCTTATTTGTTTTTTACTATTTTATCTTGCAATTAAAAAAGGTTTTGAACCATTACTACTAATTCCAATTGGATTTGGTGGAATTTTAGCAAATATTCCAATCGCAAATATAGCAGGTGACCATGGAATGCTTGGAATTATTTATAATATGGGTATTGCAAATGAGTTCTTCCCATTACTTATATTTATGGGTGTTGGGGCTATGACAGATTTTGGTCCATTATTAGCAAATCCAAAAACAGCATTACTAGGTGGTGCAGCACAATTTGGTATTTTTGGTTCATTAGTTGGAGCGGTTGTTCTTTCTCAATATGCACCAGGAATTGATTTTACATTACAACAAGCAGCTGCAATTTCAATTATTGGAGGGGCTGATGGTCCAACTTCAATATTTATTGCATCTGCTTTGGCACCTGAATTACTTGGTGCAATTGCAGTTGCCGCTTATTCTTATATGGCTTTAGTTCCAGTTATTCAACCTCCTATTATGAGATTGTTTACAAATGATGCTGAACGAAAAATAAGAATGAAATCAACAAGAAAAGTTTCAAAATTAGAAAAAATGGTCTTTCCTCTTGTTGTTTTAACTTTAACATTATTAATCTTGCCAGATGCCTCTCCACTTATTGGTGCACTTTGTTTTGGAAATTTTGCTAAAGAATCAGGTGTTGTTGATAGACTTTCTGATACAATGCAAAATGCTTTAATAAATATTGTAACAATATTCTTAGGATTAGGAGTAGGATCAAAACTTGCTTCAGAACAATTCTTAGTTGTAGAGACTATGGGTATTATGGCAATAGGATTATTAGCATTTGCAGCAGGTACTGCTATGGGTGTTTTAATGGCAAAAGTTATGAACTTATTAAGTTCAAAAGACAATCAGATCAATCCTTTAATTGGAGCAGCTGGAGTATCAGCTGTACCAATGGCAGCAAGGGTTGTAAGTAAAGAAGGTCAACAATATGATTCATCGAACATTTTATTAATGCATGCGATGGGTCCTAATGTTGCTGGGGTAATTGGGTCAGCCGTTGCAGCGGGTGTACTTTTATCAATATTTAAATAAAAATTAATTAGTAGGAAGAATTAAATTATGTCTGAAATTAAAGACTCTTTAGGTTTAGAAAATGTGGGAATGGTTAGAAGAAATCTTGATGTGGATACATTAATAGAACATGCAGTTGAAAATGAAGGTGCAAAAGTATCTTCATCTGGTGCATTAATGATTGATACTGGTATATTTACAGGTAGAAGTCCTAAAGATAAGTTTTTTGTTAATCAAGATCCATCAAATAAATATATTGCATGGGGTGATATAAATCATAAAGTATCTAAAGAAGTTTATGAAGAATTATTAGTTACTTCAAAAAAACAATTAAGTAACAAAGATTTATATGTTACAGATGTGTATTGTGGTGCATCATTAGATTCAAGAAAATCTGTTAGATTTATTACTGAAGTTGCATGGCAGGCTCATTTTATTCAGAATATGTTTATTATGCCTGAAACACAAGAGGAAATAGATAATTTTGTTCCAGACTTTACAATTTATAATTCTTGTAAAACTGTTGATATGGCATATGCTAGTCATAATTTACATTCAGAAGTATTTGTTGTATTTAATGTAGAAGATAATGTAGCAATTATTGGTGGAACTTGGTATGCTGGTGAGATGAAAAAAGGTGTTTTCTCAATGATGAATTATTGGCTTCCTTTAGAAGGTAAGTTGGCAATGCATTGTTCTGCTAATATTGGAGAAGATGGTGATACTGCTTTATTCTTTGGTTTATCAGGAACTGGTAAAACTACACTTTCTACTGATCCTAAAAGAGCTTTAATTGGTGATGATGAGCATGGTTGGGATGATCATGGTGTGTTTAACTTTGAAGGGGGATGTTACGCAAAAGTAATTAATCTTGATGAAAGTTCTGAACCTGAAATTTTTAATGCTATAAAAAAAGGTGCAATTTTAGAAAATGTTGTTGCTGATGAAAATGGTGTTGTTGATTATTCAAATGCTTCAAAAACTGAAAATACAAGAGTTTCTTATCCTTTAAATCATATAGTAAATCATACACCAGATATGATGGGTGGACACCCTACTAATATTATATTCTTATGTGCTGATGCATTTGGAGTTTTACCTCCAGTTGCAAAACTTGATAAACAACAAGCTATGTATTACTTTTTAAGTGGATATACTGCTAAAGTTGCCGGAACAGAAAGAGGTATTACTGAACCAGTTGCAACATTCTCATCTTGTTTTGGAGAAGCTTTTTTACCATTAAATCCTACTGTTTACGCAGAATTATTAGGTCAAAAAATTGATAGACATAATGTAAATGTTTTTCTTGTTAATACAGGATGGACAGGTGGTGCTTATGGTGTTGGAACAAGAATGACTATTAAAAATACTAGAGCTTGTATTAATGCAATTTTAGATGGATCTATTAATGATTCAGAGTTTGAAACTTTATCAACTTTTAATTTAAAAATTCCAAAAACGCTAAATGGTGTTGAAACTAAGGTTTTAAATCCTAGAAATACTTGGGCTAATAAAGCAGAATATGATGAAACAAAAAGTAGATTAGCTTCAATGTATATTGAAAACTTTAAAAAATATTTAACTTTGGAAAGTGAATATGATTTCACTGCTGCAGGACCAATTTTATAAGATATATTTTTAATATATCTTATAAAAAAAAGGAGTGAATTAATTCACTCCTTTTTTTATATAAATAACTTCTATTAAATCTAATAAAAATTGTAACAATAAGTTAATTTATTAACACTCTATTTGAATTTCTTCAATTATTTCTAGTCCAAATCCATTTAAACCAACAAATGAATGTTTTCCACCGCTTGTCATTAATTTAATTTGTTTAATATTAAGTGTATTTAATATTTGTGCCCCTATTCCAAAATCTTTTTGAGATTCTTTTGATGTTGCATCATTACTTAGAAAAATTAAAATTCCACCTTTTGATTGTAAAAAATTTATTGTTTTAAGCATTGAATTTAATTTCTCATCATTTAAGAAGAGATCTAAATCAGGGATTACAGTATGAAATTTAACATGTGTTATTTCATTTGTCTCACCAAATAATATAGCTGTATGAATATTTCCTAAATGATCTTTAAATTCTTTCTTTAGTGTAGTAGTTCCAAAAAATAATGTATTCTCATTTGAAACTTCTTCTACTAATTTTTCATGTGATAATCTATATTCAACTAAATCAGAAATATAAATTTGTTTCATATTATGTTTATTTGCAAAAATATCTAAATCATCACGTCTAGCCATTGTTCCATCTTCTTTCATGATCTCACAAATAACTGCTTCACCATTAAGTCCAGCTAACTTACATAAATCTACACTTCCTTCTGTATGCCCTGTTCTTACTAGTACTCCACCATCCTTTGCAATTAAAGGGAATATATGTCCTGGTCGTACAAGTTGTGCAGCATTTGAAATGGGATTTGCTAAAATTTTAATAGTATCATCTCTTTCCCCTGCACTAATTCCAGTTAATGCATCAACAGCATCAACAGAAACAGTAAATGCTGTTTCATATGACGATGTATTCGCTTTAACCATTGGATTAAGTTCTAATTTATTTGCAGTCTCTTTTGTAACTGATACACAAATTAAACCTTTTGCATTTGTTGCCATAAAATTTACTTTTTGTGGAGTGCTTAACGCTGCTGCATAAACAAGGTCACCTTCATTTTCTCTATCTTCATCATCAAGCATAATAACCATATTACCTTTTTGAATTTCTAAAATAGCTTCTTTCACTCTTTGTATTGCATTCATTTTTCTTCTTTTTATATAATATTTGTTTTTCAATATTATATCAAAAATATTAAAATTTAATCTAAAACTACTTGACAAGTATATACTTTTTTACTATAATTTCGTCACTTAAAAACATTGGGGTATCGCCAAGTGGTAAGGCACTAGCTTTTGGTGCTAGCATTCGAAGGTTCGAATCCTTCTACCCCATCCACTTAAGTATTTTAATTATCGCGGAATAGAGCAGCACGGTAGCTCGACGGGCTCATAACCCGTAGGTCGCTGGTTCAAATCCAG